>RFHM01000227.1 GCA_003696865.1 Acidobacteriota bacterium
CGAACATGAAGCCATTGACCGAAGAGGCCCGAGCACTGTGACCGGAGGCATCGACGACGTCGAAACCGCCCGACCGCGCCACGCCGGGGAGATCCGGAGCCAGATGGGAGAACCCACCGGCCTCGGGGATGTCGAATGGCCCCCTCAACGGATGATCGAAGACGATGCGGTGCAGTCGCCCCCAGCGGTAATCCCGCTGATTCGTGGAATGATCGAAGGCGGGAGCGAACGCATCGCCGGCGAGCAGGTCGAGGGCTTCGCGCAGACTCTTCAAGATGAGGAAATCGCGGGCCGCTTCTGGCGTTGGCGCGCCGTCCACCTGGAAGAAATTCACCCCCGATGCGCCCACGCCCTGCTGCGTATCGAAGGTATCCAGCAAGTGCCTCAACGCTGCCATGGCTTGATCGCTGCCCGGCAGGTGATCGCCCAGGCCCAGCCGGATCAAGGTGGCGTCAATGGTGTTGCGAATGATCCGACTGCGCCATACGCTGTAGATGGTCGCGGCCACGCTCTGTCGAATCTCCCGATCGGTGGGTTCGGGAAGGTTGTCCGGATCGTCTCCGGGATCATAGCCGCGGCGAATCCCCGTGGGCGTGCTGAAATCCCAAACGGAGAGCCGGGCCACGGCATCGGCGACCTGGGGATCATCAGCCAGTGCCGCCAGCATGTCCGGAGCCCCTTCGCTCTGGGCATTCTGAAATGCGGCCAAGATGTATGGGGTCAACACTTCAGCATCGAGCATCTGGTTGTTGGCCTGGAACCGCATCATGTCGGCGACGGAGATCTTTCCTCCGTTGGCTATCGCCGCCTCAATGAGCCGGCGGATGCGCCCGATGCGAAAGCCTCCATCGTAGCCCACGTTCAGGTAATAGATGCCTCCACCCGGTCGGAGTTGATTCAACGGATTGTTATCCACGGTGGTTCCGACGGGATCGTTATTGGCATTGGCGACGAATCCTTGCGGCGGATTCACCACGTGAGGCATCTCTTCGGCGGGCAAGATCTCATAGTTGATCGCCTGTCCCGGTTGTGGATTGCGGAGTGGCAACCATTCGTTCTTGTGCTCGTGGGTCCCATCGCGAATGAGGAACGGAGGCACACCATCGACTTGCTCCAGCTCCTGAAGATCCTCTCTGAGCGGCAACTCCGCGCTGGTGAAATAGGCGATGTTGCCGTCCACGTCGGCATAGGCCCAGTTTTGCGAGCCGAAATCGAAGAATTGCAGGCCTCGTTTGAAGTCGTCGAGATTCCGCGCGCGGGCCCAGATGCGGAACGTTTCCAGCTCACGCGTGGCCCGCCAGCCCGTATATTGAATGCTCAACCCCGTCACCCGGAGGAGATTACTGGCATCCACGGCGACGATGGGACCGTTATTTCTCCGCGGCACGATCAACGTCAATCCTCCTTCGTCCGGTGGCACATCGGCTTGCTCGATATTATCCAGTTCACCGTCGCCAACCTGGTTGACGCGGTAGATCTGGACGATGAACGAGAGCGGTTCGCGGCGGTTCTCGAATCGCGTCCATCCGGGCAGACGCGTTGCCGGATTCAAGATCAACCGTTCCTCATAGACGTCGGTCACATCCATGGGATTGGTCGTCGCCCCCCAACAGATGCGATCATTGCATCCGAGAACGATGACCGGCGTGCCGGCGAACGAGACGCCGTTGACGTTCATCGGGCCGAATTCCGGATCATTCTCGACGATCAAGTGAGCTTCGTAGAAGATGGAGGGCGTGTTCAGAGACAAGTGGGGATCGTTGGCCATGATGGGATAACCCGATTCGGTCACACTGCCGCTGACGATCCACCAGTTACTGCCCGCGGTGGCATCGCGGCGATGTAATACCGATTGGAGGAAAGGAACGTTCTTGATCTTCTCCAGGTATTGCCGGGCCAGTTTGAGGGCTTCCGGAGAAACGACCTTTCTCACGTTCCGCGCCGCTTCGATCATCTGCTTTCGCCGGGCCGCGGCGGCCGCCATTCCTCCAGGAGTGAAGCCGGGAATGGACACACTGGGATCGAATGGCGCGCTGCGAAACACGTCTTCCATGAAGAGCACGGTCCCATCGAAACCGCCGGCCTCACCGGCCTCCTGATAAGCCGCCAGGTCTTCGGTCAACTCGATATCCTGGATGCCATCGAAGGAGAGTTGAAACGCCAGCCCTTTCCCGATGACCACACTGTCGACCGGCGTCCACGGCGGCACGCTCGCCTTGGTGAGTTCCAAGGCCTGATATTCGGGAGGCAGCGGATGGTCAGGATCGAACACGAAGGCGTTCACTCCATCGGCATACGCCTGGAGCAACGCCCGCCCCTCCGAAGAATAGGCCGGAACGGACTCCTCGGCGGCACGACGCAATCCCAACGTCCGAAGCTGAATGTCGGATTCGAGCGCCGAGGGACCGACGAGCTCGGCCAGCGTTCCACTGAGCGTTCGACGCAACAGGTCCATCTGAAAGAAGCGATCCTGAGCGTGAATATACCCCAGCATGAAGATGGCATCGTGATCATTCTGGGCGAAGATGTGCGGGATGTCATTGGAATCGCGCACCACGCGCACTGGGGCAATGAGCCCCTCCAGCGGGATGGCCTGTTCGGTCATTGCTCGGCCGGAAGTCAGAAAGCTCCCCACCGGCACAAAAGCGATACAAAGGAAGAGAATGAGGATGCCTCGAAGCAATTTTCCTTTCATAGCGCCTCCTCTCATGTTGATTTCTGGCTGTTATTCTCCCACCGTCGATGTCCGGCTCGATGAGGCTCCACCGATGAGGATGCACCTGCCCCCCACCGCTCCAGTGAACCTCAAGAGACCAGACGCCCTCGGGCTTCATATCGTCACTCTCGATCATCAGCCATCAGATCCAACGATGGCCAACTTACTTCACCAAGACGTCAAAGTCAAGTCATCCTAGGGAAAATCCAGGGGAAATCTCGACCTGGTGGGATCGACGAGCCCGTTGCCGTGGAGGAATGGCCCGCCGATCTCGTCACCGACGCCCGATCACCGACCGAAGGGACGTCGCGACGCCCGCCGCTCCCAGTGCGGCGATTCCCCCGACCACGGTGCAACCGATGGCCAACACGTCTCCGAATCGCGTGTAGAACGTGGCGGCCGGGCGACCAGAAGATCGAGGAACCACCCAATATCGCACAGCAAACTCATCCAACCGGGTGCGATCAATGATGAAGCCATCCCCGGTGATGTAAGCGCTGATGCCGTTGTTGGTGACGCGAAGGAGAGGGCGGTCGTTCTCTACGGCGCGAAGGATGGCATGCCACAGATGCTGTTCGGCCGCTGCCGTCGGTCCGAACCACCCGTCGTTGGTCACTTCAATCAACAGCGTGGCCCCCTTCGCCGTCAACGTGCGAGGAATTTCCGGCCAGGCCGCCTCCGAGCAGATGAAGCTTCCCACCCGGATGTTCCCCACATCGGCAACGGTGTATCGTCGCCCGGGAGTGAAATCCCCGGCCAGGGCGGGCAGGCGATCGATCCATGGGATCAACCCTCGCAGGGGCACATATTCGCCAAAGGGGAGCAGTCCGATCTTCTCATACTCGGCGATGACCTCCCCTTCGGGAGAGAGCACGGCCACGCTGTTGTACCACTCATCGGGCGGACGTCGCTCAACGGCATTGAGAAGCAAGTACACGCCATGTTCGCGGACCAGCGATTGAAGCATGCCGAGCACCTCCGGCGACTCATCGAGCGAGATATTCAGAGGAGACTCCGGCCATACGACGAGATCGACTTCGGAGTGGGTGGCCAATGCACTCCGCGTGGTGGCCATCAGGCGGAGGAAATGGCGCGTCTGGAGCTCGGGATCGAACAGGGCGTCGATGGGAATGTCCGGCTGAATGCCCAACACGCGAAACTCCCGTCCGCGTTCATGGGGTGTCGGAATCGGTGGCCGAGATCCACCGGATGAGCCGATCATGCTCACCACGACCAGCGCTCCCACTCCCCCAAGGCCGATGAGGCGCCACGTCCACCGCCACTTCCACTCGCTCAGATGAAACGAGCGGAGACTGCCCCAGGCCAATGCACTCTGCACGACCAGCAACAGGAAACTCACACCATAAACGCCGCCGATCCGAGCCAGCCGGATCACCCCGGGATGAAGAGCCTGACTATAACCGAGCGCATTCCATCCAATCGTCGTCACCTGGAAGCGTCCCCACTCGGTGGCCACCCAGAGAAAGGGAGCGAAGAGGAACCCATACTGACCGAGTCGACGGACGATCGCGGTGAACACCAGAGCGAAGAGTCCCCAGAAACTCCCCAAGGCGATGGCGGGGACGATCCCCAGCACATAGGCCAGCCAGACGGGCAGGCCACCATAGTGGATCATCGAATAGGTCACCCAGAAACAACTCCCGTAGAAGAATGTCGATCCCGCCAGGAGTCCGTAGCCGAATCCGCCCTTGGCCCCCACCGGCCGACGAGCCAGCGTGTAGAGCAATGGAGCGATGCCGATCCAGGCCAGAGGGGATAATCCCAGAGGGGGGAAAGCGACAACGAGCAGGGATGAACTGAGCAGCGCGGAGAACAATCCAGCTCGATGACGGATGATCCATGAACGTCGAGGGCCCGGGGACCCGACGACGCGCTGGCCTTCTCTCTTTCCCATCATCGAGCCGAGGCCATTACGGTCGCGTGATGATCTTCACTCCCGACACCCCTTCGTTGCGAAGCTCGGACAACGTCCGGGCGGCCGAATCGCGATCCACATAGGGACCGAGGAGAACCAGATAGCGCGTCTCACCCGAATCGAGCGTTTGTACCTTCGTGTGGGCGCTCAGGTACTCTCGACTGCGCAATGTGGCGGCCAATTCTTCCGCTTGATCGGCATCGTCGAAGGCGCCCGCTTGAACGAAATAGGTCGTGGGCAATTGGTATGCCCGCTCGGGCGAGGACGCACCGGACGAGGGAGAAGCAGTGGCGGAAGAGGACCTCCCGGCCGGCCGTTTGAGCGATGACGCCGTCTGTGGCGAGCCCGTCGGCGCCGGACGAGCGGTCGAAAGGGCAGACGTCGCTTTCGCCTGATTGTCCGTGGGCGTCTTGGGAGATTCTTCCCCGGGAGGTGGAGAGTGAGGAGATGTCTTCTCCGTCGGCTGGGAAGCGAGTTGTTCGGGGGGAGCAGAAGTGGCCGCAGCGGAGCGTCGCGGGAATTTCGGCTGAGAACTCGGCGAGGCGCTCAGCGACGCGCCGGGCGATGAACCGGCTGTCCACTTACCGACAAATAGCCCGAGGAGGAAGAACACGAAGCAGAGCGTCACACCAGCGATGAACAGGACAATCCATTGACGTTGATCCAGTCGTTGGCTTCCCACCATAGGTCCTCCTTCGTTCATCAATCGGATGACGATGGCATTCGAGCGGCCATTGATCGGCCAAACAGTCCGAGGAGTTCGATGGGGAGCGGAAAGATGATCGTCGTATTCCTCTCCACACCGATTTCCAGCAAGGTCTGGAGGTAGCGGAGTTGGATGCTGAGCGGTTCGGTGGCCAGTTGAGCGGCCGCCTCGGTGAGTTTCGCCGCCGCCAGCAACTCGCCGTCGGCGTGAATGATCTTGGCCCGCTTCTCCCGCTCGGCCTCCGCTTGCTTGGAGATGGCCCGCACCATCTCTTGAGGGAGATCCACGGCTTTGATCTCGACCATGCTCACCTTAATCCCCCAGGGATCGGTATGCCGATCGAGAATCTCGGCCAGCCGCGCATTCAACTGTTCGCGCTTGCTCAGCAGATCGTCCAGCTCCACCTCGCCCAGGACGGATCGCAGCGTCGTCTGAGCGAGCTGGGAGGTGGCATAGAGGTAATTTTCCACCTCCACGATGGCCTTATTGGCATCCAGGACGCGGAAGTAAACCACGGCGTTCACCTTGACGGTGACATTGTCGCGGGTAATCACATCCTGTGGGGCGACATCCATGGCCACGGTGCGAAGGCTCACTCGAACCATGCGCTGAAAGGGCACGATGACCAGGCGGATGCCCGGTGCTAAGGGTTGCGGACGCAATCGCCCCAGAGTGAACACCACCCCTCGTTCGTATTCATTGATCACCTTGATACAACTCAGCGCCCACAGAATGAGAATACCGATGGCGATCGTACCACCAGTGAGGAATCCTTCCAGTTGAATCCCCAGCATGATCACTCACCTCCTGATTAAACTCACCGTGGAGAATGGGAGCGCCTCACGGGGACGAAATGCCGTTGCCGACCAATCAAACTCGCCTCCACTCTCCCGGTTGATTGTCCCTCCCACGGTGATGAATGGCCTCGGTCGACCACGGAGTCCACACCATCGCCTCATCCACGATCGGACCGCATCAATAGCCGGCCTCCCGAGTGGACTCCTTGCGATTGGCCTCCACATCGACGATCGAAGCACGACGGGGTGCCGTGGGACTGACCGCCTCGACTAATAATTTCAACCCATCCAATCCCACCACGCGAACTCGTGCGCCGGCGGGAATGCGAGATTCAGATACGGCTTTCCACCACTCTCCGTGAATGAACACGCGGCCTTCGGGATTGATCTCCGTCTCGGCGACGCCGATCTCGCCCACAATGCCCAGATCTCCCGTAACCACCTTATGGCGGCGGCTGCGGAGCGCCAGATGAAGGATCATATAGATGACCACGGCCATCGGAATGGCCACGCCCACGGCGACCGTCGGGCTGATCCGAATGGCGGGATCGGGAGCATCGACTAATACTAAGGCGCCAATGACCATGGACACGATCCCCCCGACGCCGAGAACGCCGAATCCTTGAACCATCGCCTCGGCGATGAATAAGCCGATGGCCAGAATGATGAGCACAACGCCCAGGATGTTGATGGGCAACAGGTGGAATCCATAGAGAGCGAGCAATAGAGAGATCCCCCCCACGACGGCCGGTACGATTGCCCCCGGATGATTGAACTCGAAGTACAGACACAATAACCCGATCATGCCGAGAATGAAGGCAATATTGGGATTGGCCAGGAAACTGAGCACCCGCTCCCGGACGGTGGGTTCGATGTAAACGATGGGTTCGCCCTTCAGATGAAGCGTCACCTTCTGGCCATCGAGGCGCTCCACCGTCCACCCGTCTAACTTCTCGATCAACTCATTCAAATCCCGGGCCACCAGATCGATGAGATGTTCCTTGAGCGCCTCCGTCTCAGTATAGGATCGACTCTCGCGAACGGCGGCTTCGGCTAACGCAATATTGCGATGGCGCTTTTCAGCCAGTGAGCGGACATAGGCGGCGGCATCATTCTCGACCTTCTTGAACAGCGTCTTGCTCTTCTCTTCGTCGAGGCCGATGGCTACGGGATGAGCGGCACCGGTATTCGTTCCCGGGGCCATGGCGGCGATATCCGCCGAAATGAGAATGACGAATCCCGCCGAGGCCGCGCGGGCACCACTGGGAGCCACGTACACCACGATGGGAACTTTGGAGGCCAGAATGTGCTCCACGATCTCATGCATGGAATCGACCAGTCCGCCAGGCGTGCGCAGCTTGATGATGAGGGCTTGGGCATGCTGTTGTTCGGCCAACTGGATGGAACGGGCCACCAGCTCGGCGCTCCCTGGATGGACCTGGTCGTCGAATTCCAAGACGAGCACGTCGGCCCGCGCCGAGGCGTGAACTCCGAGGAGGAGAGAAAACCCAAGTAGTAGCGACCCAATGGTTCTCATTCCGTTATCATAATTTACCATAAAATGGCGCGGGCGTCATGCCCGTTTGTCGCGCTCACCAGACGGTCGATGCTTCGCTCTCCGAGCGCACGACCGAGAGCACGATCGGTGCCCTGCTTGACTTCTCGCTGTCCGGGTCGTAGAGTTATGCTTTAGACGCGAGGATACCTTGGGAGGAGAAGCAACATGACACCCAGCGACATACAAGTCGAAGAAGCCCAGTCGGTGCCGGAGACGAAGAAGGTGGTCAACGATTTCAGCATCCGGGTGGCCACGGTGAACGGGACGGGGAGCCAGACATCCAATCTCGTCCTCCTCCGCGCCCTGTTTCAGATGGGCATCCCGGTCACCGGGAAGAACATCTTCCCCTCGAACATCGCCGGATTACCGACCTGGTTCATCATTCGGGCGTCCAAGGACGGATACCTGAGCCACACGCGTGACAACCAGGTGCTCGTCGCCCTGAATCCGGAAACCGCCGAGGAAGATGTTCACACCATGCCTGCGGGTTCGGCGATCATCTACGACGAACCCCTCAAATTAGATCGACTTCGGGATGACGTGGTGTTCTACGCCGTGCCATTCAACAAGCTGGTGGCGCCCATCTGTCGCGATCCCAAATTGCGCAAATACGTTCGCAACATGATCTACGTGGGGGTGCTCGCGCACCTGCTGGCCATCGACAAGGATGAGATTGCCCGCGCCCTGAATAAGCAATTGGGCCGGAAGAAAAAGGCCCTGGAGATGAACTGGGCGGCCATCGAAGTGGGATGGCAGTATGCCCAACAGAACCTGACCAAACGCGATCCGTTCCTCCTGGAGCCGATGGACCGGAACTGGGACAAGATCCTCATCGATGGGAATACGGCGGCGGCGCTGGGATGCATCTTTGCCGGCGTGACCGTCGTCTCCTGGTACCCGATCACGCCGTCCAGCTCGCTCGGCGAAACGATCATCGACTACATGAAGAAATATCGCATCGACAAGGAGACGGGCAAAGCGACTTTCGCCGTCGTTCAGGCCGAAGACGAACTGGCCGCGCTGGGCATGGTGCTCGGCGCCGGCTGGGCGGGCGCGCGGGCGATGACCGCCACCTCGGGACCGGGCATCTCGTTGATGGCCGAATTCTCCGGCCTCGGTTATTACGCCGAAGTCCCCGCCGTCATCTTCGACGTTCAGCGCGTGGGACCATCGACGGGCTTGCCGACGCGGACGATGCAGGGCGATCTGCTGTCTACGGCCGTCCTGTCGCACGGGGACACCAAACACATCATGTTGTTTCCCGGCTCGGCCTGGGAATGCTACACCATGGCCCTGGAAGCCTTCGATCTGGCCGAGGAATTCCAGACGCCGGTGTTCGTCATGTCGGACCTCGATCTGGGAATGAATTACTGGATCAGCGATCCGCTGCCCTATCCCGATCGACCGCCTAATCGAGGGAAGGTTCTCACCGAAGACGATCTCCGGCGATTGGGACGTTTCGAACGGTATCGGGATGTGGATGGCGACGGCATCCCTTATCGCACGATCCCGGGAACGCCCCTGCCCGCCTACTTCTGCCGCGGGAGTGGGCATAATGAGCAGGCCGAATACACGGAACGCCCCGATGCCTACGTGCGCAATATGGATCGCCTGGCGCGAAAATTCGAGACCGCGCGCCAACGGGTACCGGCTCCAGAGATCATCGATTCTTCCGGGGCTCGAGTGGGCATCATCGGCTATGGCTCCAGTCATTATGCCATCCTGGAAGCGCGCGACCAACTGCGCGCCAGGGCCAACCTGGAAACGGCGTACCTTCGCATTCGCGCCTATCCTTTCAACGAGCAAGTGGAGGCATTCGTGCGTCGATACGCGCCCGTCTATGTCGTGGACTTGAATCGCGATGGCCAGATGCGCGCCCTCCTCAAATTGGATCTCCCGGCGGAACTGGCTTCGCGATTGCGCAGCGTGCGCCACTACGATGGGCATCCCATCGACGCCCGTCACATCACCGATGATATCCTTTCACAGGAGGCTTCTCTATGAGTACGACGACGACCTCGCCGAAGCTCAACCGCATTGGACTCCCACTGGCCGCCTATAAAGGAGGGAAAACGACATTATGTGCTGGCTGCGGTCATAACGCCATCTCCGAGCGCATCATCGAGGCGTTCTTTGAGCTGGGCGTCGATCTGCAGTGGGTGGCCAAGTTCTCGGGAATCGGATGTTCCAGTAAAAGCCCCGCCTACTTCCTTGGCGGCACTCACGCCTTCAACGGCGTCCATGGGCGGATGCCCGCCGTGGCCACCGGCGCGCTCCTGGCCAACCGGCGGTTGATCGGGCTCGGGGTGAGTGGAGATGGGGATACGGCGTCCATTGGCATCGGACAATTCGTTCATCTCGTCCGCCGAAATGTGCCGCTCATCTATATCGTCGAGAATAACGGCGTCTACGGCCTCACCAAAGGGCAGTTTTCGGCCACCGCCGACCTGGGGTCCATGTTGAGGAACGGCGTGGTCAACGATCTCCCCCCCATTGACATCTGCGCCCTCTCCATCGAACTGGGGGCGACCTTTGTGGCCCGATCGTTCTCCGGCGACAAGAAGCAACTGCTCGCCCTGTTGAAAGCGGCCCTCTCGCATCGAGGATTGGCGGTGCTCGATGTGATCTCCCCTTGCGTCGCTTTCAACGATCACGAAGGTTCGACAAAGAGCTACAAATACGTCAAAGAGCATGATGAGCCTCTCGGGGATGTTCACTTCATCCCCTCCTACGAAGAGATCTCGGTCGATTACGAACCGGGAACGACGCGCGATATCCGACTCCATGACGGTTCCCATCTCCTGCTCAGCAAGCTTCCCGAAGACTACGATCCAACCGATAAGATGGCAGCTCTTCGGACGTTGGAAGAGGCGCGGAAGAAGGGCGAACACCTCACCGGCCTCATCTACATCAATACAAACAGCAAGGATTTCATCGAGTTGCTCAACTTGACGGATGAGCCTCTGGCGACACTTCCTGTGGAAAAGGTCCGACCGCCGAAGGAGGCGCTGGATGAGATCAACGAGAGTTTTCGCTGAACGACGACGTCGCTGAGGCGATCATCTCAACCCGCGCATCCGCGTCTTGTCCATAAAATGACCGAGGAACCGTGCGCCTCATCGGGCGCTCTCCATTTGCTTCAAAGTGAAAGTCAACGCTTGGTAGACCTCGTCCATGAACCACGCTAACCACGTCAGGATGCTCCTTCCGGTGGCATTGATTTCGAAGCCCTGATCATACGTCGCCGGAAACTGCCGAGGATCATCGGGCAAGAGGATCCGGCACCGACCGACCGACAGGGGGTGATCGGCGGCCACGTCACTCACAACCGGTCCCATCACCAAAGGGGCGACGAGTCCGACATTTGCCCAATGGCTCAGTGCCCGGTACGGGGGATCGGCCGCCTGGCCGCTGGCGTGCCGCTCAAAGAGCTGGCGAATGGGCTCATGGGCGAATTGCTCGTGAGTGAGGAGCTTCTGGCGAACGGTGTAGAAAGAGATCCAGCGAGCCTTGGTCAGAGGATCGTCGAATCTCCCCGCCTCATCCCGGTGCCAATAGATGAGATTGACTTCTCGAGCCAGAGCATCGAGCAATTGTTTGCCCGCCTGGAAGAAAGCCCACAGGTGAGATTCGATGGCCCGGGCCTCGTCCTCTTCGAGAGGAAGGAGGCCGTCTCGGAGACGAACCCGACATTCCCTCAGACGGGCGAAGAACTCGCTCGCCCGCATATGGCAAGCGAAACTGGCAGCGTGATAGAGACCGGCCAGACGCGGCCACGGCTCGGGCATCTGGAGTCGCATCCAGGCTTGAATGAAGGCGTCTTCGGCTCCCGTGTGACGCCAACACCGCAATGGGAAAGGAGCATGGGATACTGAGGAATTCCCGGTTGACCGTTTCACTTGGAACGCTCGGTCACAAAAACCGTCAGGTCCCGCAAGGCCTCTTTATAGACGGAGGCCGGGAGGATCTGGAGACACTGGCGCGCCCGGGCGGCATAGTCGCGAGCCAAGGAACGCGTCCGTTCCAATACACCCTGCTGTTCGAGCAGGCGCACAAACGATGCCCGATCAATCGTGCGATAGTCCATCTCCTCGATGACCGTTTCGATCATCCGGAGATGTTCCGGATGCCCCTGCTCGATGAGATAGATCAACGGAAGGGTGATCTTCCCCTCCCGGAGATCGTTGCCCGCCGGCTTGCCCAGGATGCTCTGATCGGACGTGAAGTCCAATATGTCGTCGACGAGTTGAAAGGCGATGCCCAGATGCAATCCATACTCGCGAAGCGCGCGCCGCTCATCGGATGAGGCGCCTCCCAATATCCCTCCAATTTCAGTACAGGCACTGAACAGATAGGCCGTCTTACGGCGAACGATATCCAGATACTCCTCCACGGTGATGGCCAGGTTTCCAATGTGGGTCAACTGGACCAGTTCGCCCTCGGTCATCTTCCGCGTCATCGACGTGAGGATGTCCAGCACCTCGAAGTTCCGTTCCTTCAGCGTCGTCTCGAATGCCGCCATATACAGCCAATCGCCCATCAGCACCGTGATCTCATTCCCCCAGAGGTGATTGATCGATGGGCGGCCCCGACGGATGTGGGCGTTATCGATGATATCATCGTGCACCAGGGTGGCTGTGTGCAGGCACTCGACGACGGTGGCCAGGCGAATAGTACTCGGTTCGACCGACCGATGGAATAACTTGGCGGCCAACAAAAGGAGAGCGGGGCGAATGCGCTTCCCGCCCCCGTCCCGAATATAGGCTCCGATCTTGGAGATGATGTGAATATTGGAGCTGACCTGGCGCCCGAACTCTTGCTCCACTTCGGCCAGCTCATCCCCGATGAGCTCGAAGACCCGTCGGACGACACCACCAGAGGTTGGTTGTGAATCGGCTGCTGTGTGACTCATGGATGACCGGTGAATGTAGCACGTTTCAGCATGGGACACAATATGGAAAAATTTTAATCCCCCTCTTCCGGCAGCAGGCCGAAGAGCCGACGAAAATTCTCGCTGGTGATCTGGCCCACGGACGCCGGCGTCAATCCGCGAAGTCGGCCAAGCGTTTCGGCCACATAGCGAACATTGAACGGCTCATTGCGCTTCCCCCGGACCGGCACGGGCGCCAGCAACGGGCAATCCGTCTCGATGAGCACGCGATCGAGGGGTATGGTCTGAGCGATGCGACGCAAGGCCTCAGCATTTCCGAATGTGAGGATGCCGGAGAAAGAAATATACAATCCCAGATCGAGACAGGCGCGAGCAAAGGCCTCGGTGCCGGTGAAACAATGCATGATACCGCCGAGACCACTCCCCTGCCATTCCTGCCGGAGGATGCCAAGCGTATCGTGTTCGGCGTCCCGGGTATGAATGATGACCGGTAGCCTGCGCTGCCGGGCCAATTGGAGTTGGCGTCGGAAAACATCCTGCTGTACCGCCCTGGGAGAATGATCATAGTGATAGTCGAGACCGATTTCCCCCCAGGCGAGCACCTTCGGGTGCGCGGAGAGTTCCATCAACTTCTTTTCCCACCGGTCGTCATACCAGCGGGCATCATGAGGATGAATCCCGAAGGCGAGGTAAATGAAATCGTACTGCTCGGCCAGGGCGAGGGCGACATCGATGGTTCCCTCCTCCAGATAGCCGGCGCCGATATCGAGGATGAGTTCGACACCGCCACTCCTGGCCCGTTGGATCACGTCATGGCGATCGGCGTGGAACGCCGGAGCATCGATGTGAGCGTGGGAATCGATGTACATCGCCGCTCGGCAAGCAGAGGGGCGCGCATCAACGGCCCCTCGGATTCTACCGCAATGGCGCGCCGTTGGGCACATCCTCCAGGAAACCCGCCAATACCGGTCGGCCTTCATCGCCCACGGCGGCAGCCAGGATCATCCCGTTGGATTCAATCCCACGGATTTTACGAGGCTTCAGGTTGGCCACGACGATGACCTTGCGGCCAATGAGATCCTCTGGCTTGTATTCCTGGGCAATGCCGGCGACCAACTGGCGAGGTTGATCCTCGCCGAGGTCGACGGTGAGCAGGAGGAGTTTCTCCGTATTCTCGACCCGACGAGCCTCAATCACCGTCCCCGCCCGCAGGTCGATTTTGGCGAAATCATCGATAGTGATGTATTCCCTCTCACCCGGAGAAGAGGATTCTGTGCGAGCGGCTGCCGTCGCTGGCGACGGATGCTCTTTGCTTTGAATCTCCGACATAGTGACCTCCTTGTTGATCTTGGGAAAGACCGGTTTCACCTCCCCGATGGGCGTCCCTTCCACGGCGGCATCGAACTGGAGGTGTTCCGGATTCTCATCCGCGGGCCTGCCGGGCATGCCCATCTGCCGCCAGATGGATGTGGTCGCCTCAGGGAGCACGGGAACCAAGAGCACGGTGACGAACCGCAGGGCCTTCACAGCCGTATTGAGGATCGTCTCCAATCGGGGGCGTTCCGATGCCTCCTTGCTGAGGACCCACGGCCGGTTGTCAGTGAGGTACTTATCGACGCGAGCGATGAGTTCCCAAACCGATTCCAGGGCCCGGTGAAACTGATAGGCGTCGAATCCTTTAAGGAATGTCTCTCTGACGTCTTCGGCTTTCGTGCTGATCTCGCGCTCCTCGGGTCCCCACTGTGATCCGTGGGCTCGCGGGATGATGCCCTGGCAGTATCGACGGACCATCGTGAGCGTGCGGCTGCTGAGATTCCCCAATCCATCGGCGAGATCGGCATTGACGCGATCGATCAATCCACCGTAAGTGAAATCCCCATCTTGACCGAAGACCATCTCCCGGAGGCAGAAATACCGGACCATGTCATTGCTGAAATGGCGCTTGAGGACGGCCAGATCGATGACGTTGCCCAATGTCTTGCTCATCTTCCGCCCGCCTGAGAGCCACATCCCATGAGCGAATACCGTTCGCGGCAAGGGGAGGCCTGCGGCCATGAGAAAGGCGGGCCAGTAGACGGCGTGAAAGCGCAGAATATCTTTCCCCACCAGATGGAGATCGGCTGGCCAATAGGTTTCAAATCCTTGACGCTCGCTGTTGCCGAATCCCAGCGCCGTGATGTAGTTCGACAGCGCATCAAACCACACGTACATGACATGACCGGGATCATCGGGAACGGGAATACCCCAACGGATAGAGACGCGACTGATCGAGAGATCGCGTAATCCGCTGCGCACGAAACTCACCACCTCGTTCCGCCGCCCCTCCGGCTGGACGAATTCGGGATGCTCTCGATAGAGCTCGAGCAAGCGATCTTGAAATGCGGACAGTTTGAAGAAATAGCTCTCCTCGGCGACGTACTCGGTGGGCCGTTCGTGCACCGGACAGGTGGGCTGTTGTTGTGACCCTTCGGCTTTGAACTCGTTGCAATGCGGACAGTACCACCCGGCATATTCGCCCTTGTAAATATATCCGGCATCGCGAACGCGTCGCCACAGTTCCTGCGCTCCTTGATAGTGGTAGCGAGCCGTGGTTCGAATCCAGTGATCGTATTGGATGTCGAACTCGGCGAACGTGCGCCGGAACTCGGCGACGATTTCGTCTACATGTTGCTGAACGGGGATGCCCCGTTCCTTGGCCGCGCGTTCGATATTCACGCCGTGCTCATCCGTCCCCGTCAGGAAAAACACGTTGACGCCACGTTGACGCTTGTGGCGGGCCAGCGTATCGGCCACCAACGTGGTGTACAAGTGCCCCAGATGGGGACGCGAGTTGACATAATAAATTGGCGTTGTGACATAAAATTTTTTCATCCTCGGTCCTCAACCCTCCAATTCACGGCCAGAGACGGGGAATTATATCCCCGCCGGACGACAAACACCACCGTTTCGGCGCATCCGGCCCACCCATCAAATGTTTTTCCGCCGATTCTCCGCGGCCCCACGACGAGATGGCCCGTTGACCAACGGGAGAGTATTCGAGCCTCTTTCCCAGGAGTCTCATCGTCCCGTCGATCCCAGGGCGTCTCTCCCCCTCGTACCGGCCGCACCCAACGCGCCGTCACTCGTTCCTCTCCCCGCTCTCGCCTCCGGCTGATTGGGCGAATGCCGTCATCGCTGCCTCCATCACCGTGCGCAACGGAACGTCGCACTTTTGAGCGGCGATTCGGCAATCTTCATACTCGGGGGCGACGTTGACCATTCGATCCCCCGAGTAAGAAACTTTCACTCGGATAGGGCCATAGGGAGTGGACACGTCTATCACTCGCCTGTGGAGGCATCGTCGTTCGACCTCATGGTATCGCAGTCCGATGGTCGTCGTCTCCCTGAAGAGGAGATCGATCAATCGTTCTCGATCTTCCGTCCGGCTGAGGATGGTGACCAGAACGCCGGGGCGATTTTTTTTCATCTGAATCGGCGTGTAAAAAATATCCAGCGCCCCTCCGGCCAACGCTCTCTCCATCACATAGCCCAAGATTTCCGGACTCATATCATCAATATTGGCCTCGATGACGGTTACCCGCTCGCCGATTGCCGGAAGAGGTCGATCCTGAACGGGAGCCTCTCCCAACAGGAGACGCAGCACGTTCGGCCGTTCACTCAACTCCCTGGTCCCCGCCCCATAGCCAACCCGCTCCAGGCGCATCGTGGGCAAAGGCCCGTACGAGTGGCACACCGTGGAGATGATCGCCGCGCCCGTCGGCGTGACCAATTCCACCTCGACGTCGGTCGAATAGATGGGCGCTCCCTTCAACAGCTCGGCGGTGGCGACTCCCGGTACGGGCATCGGTCCGTGGGCGCAGGACGTCATCCCTCGGCCAACATTGAGAGCCGAACTCGTGAACCGTTCAACACCGAGGAGATGGAATCCGAGGCAAGCCCCAACAATGTCGACGATGGCATCAACGGCTCCCACTTCGTGGAAGTGAACCCGGTCCAGTGGAATCCCATGAGCTCTGGCCTCAGCCTCTCCCAGCCGGCGAAAGATGCGACAGGCCATATCGATGACCGGCTCGGGCAGCGGAGCGCGTCCGATGAGTTCCAGGATGTCGGACAACCGTCGTTCCGGTTGATGGGCATGGCCGACCCGGACATCGAACTTGAGAGCCCTCAAGCCACAGCGGTGCACCGGGCGCGTTTCAACGTCGACTTCGCCGAGCGATAACTTGCCGATCTCCTCCTTCAACGCGGAGAGGCTCACCCCGAGATCCAGCAACGCCCCATTGATCATATCGCCGCTGGCCCCGGAGAAACAATCAAAGTAGAGTGTGCGCATCATCGACTCTCCAATGATCACATGAGTGAGACGGCGAACGTGACCGACCGACGCAACGTTTCATCGCCCGGTATGATCGTCCTCTGACGCGCGGGGAGTGCGCCGCCTCACCTGCCACGATCAGGCCTCACTCAATGCCGGAAGCACCTCCCCGGCCTTGCCAGAGAGCGTCACATCGACCAGGCTGGACACCGGCGTCGTCTCTGGATTGACTTCGACGACATAGGCCCCTCCATGCTTGGCGATGACCGGCAAATAGGCTGCCGGATAGACGATGGCCGAGGTTCCCACGATGAAGAACAGCTCACAACGGGCCGCCTCCGCCTGCGCCCGATGGAGCACCTCGCCGGGCAGGGCCTCGCCGAACAGCACGACATCGGGACGCAGCATTCCGCCACAGGTACACGTCGGAGGGATCTCCCGAAGAGGGACCTGGCGATTCTCCGTCACGCGACCGCACGAGAGGCAGCGGACGCGCCAGATGTTGCCATGAAGTTCGAGAACGGTCCGACTCCCGGCGGCGCGATGAAGGTCGTCGATATTCTGCGTGATGACGACGAGCGACTGGAATCGCTTCTCCCACTCGGCCAAGGCGCGATGTGCGGCATTCGGTCTGGCTTGGCTGATCACCTGGCGACGATAATTGAACCACTCCCAGACGAGCGCCGGATCTCTGGCCAGCATCTCGGCCGATGAAATCTGCTCGAAGGGAAACCCTCTCCACACGGCGCTCCCCCCACCACCACGAAAGGTCGGCACTCCGCTCTCGGCCGAGATGCCCGCTCCAGTGAGAACGACCACTCGTCGGGCCCGTCGAAACCTTCGTTTCAGCTCCTCGGTGATCTCCGCTGGACTCATTTGATCGAAAACAGTGAATGGTACCGAGCGCGTCGCATTTCTGCAAGCAGTGGACGAGATGACGCCAAGGGCGATACCATATATGGCCATTATCCTGTTCGAGAGGCTCGTCGTTTATGAGCGTTGATCGCGAGCTCGTCCGCCAAATTGCCGATGCCATCCTGGCCAAGCTGGAGCAAGCCGAGCTCATCGAATGCCCCAGCCCTCATGAGTGCTTCATCAAGCAACCGGAGGAGATTCGTCGAGTTATCGCCATGGGCGCCGAGCGATTGGGGGCCAAGCCCGAACCGGCCGATTCTGCGGGCGAGATGGCACGTTACATCGACCATACGTTGCTCAAGCCGGAGGCCACACTGGCCCAGATTCATCAACTCTGCGATGAGGCTCTGGAATACGGATTTGCCGCCGTCTGCGTCAATCCGGCCTGGATCAAAGAAGTCGCCAAACGGCTCCATGGTTCCCGCGTCAAACCATGTAGCGTCGTGGGATTCCCCCTGGGAGCGACGCCGGGCGACGTCAAGGCCTATGAAGCGCGTCGGGCCATCTTCGATGGTGCTCGCGAAATCGACATGGTCATCAACATTGGCGCATTGAAATCGGGATTGGACGATCTGGTGGAACGAGACATCCGCCTCGTCGTTGAGGCCTGCCATGAGAACGAGGCCATCTGTAAGGTGATCATCGAGACCGCACTTCTCGATGAACCGGAGAAGGTCAAAGCCTGCGTCCTGGCCAAGGAAGCGGGGGCCGATTTCGTGAAGACATCGACGGGGTTCAGCAAGGGAGGAGCAACTATTGAAGATGTTGCGCTCATGCGTCGCGTGGTGGGACCGCAAGTGGGAGTGAAAGCTGCCGGAGGCATTCGTAGTTTCGAGGCCGCTCGGCAAATGCTCGCCGCCGGCGCAACCCGCATCGGAGCGAGCGTGGGCGTGAAAATTGTTCGCGAGGCAAAGGCTGGTTCATGATCCTCACCGGGCGCGGGATGTTTCACCCGATGAGCGGTCATGGCCGAAGGAGAGAGTTCATGACTATCGAGAGACGAAGGCCCATCGGCTGGCCCCGGCTGCTCTGGGCGTTGCTCATTGCTGGCATCATCATCTTCCCGGGACGAGGAGAGAGTAACCGCGCTTCAACATCGGTCTCCTTCCGGGACGTTTCGGCGAGGCTGGACTTCGTTCACCGGACCGAGGGAGGCGAAGGACTGGCCGGCGCGGCCTGGTTCGACTACAACAACGATGGGCTCCTCGACGTTTACCTCACCAATGGTATCGGACACGCTAACGGTCTCTTCCGCAACAACGGCGATGGGACGTTCACCAACGTGAGCCAACGGGCGGGCGTCGAGAATGGCTTGGGAAGCTCGGGCGTTGTGGCCGGAGATATGGACAACGATGGGTATGTGGATCTCTTCCTCACCGGCGAAGGTGGCATTCTGGGATCTCAGCAGAGTCCCGTCAAACTGTATCACAACAACGGCGACGGAACGTTCACCGACGTCACCGAGGCGTCCGGGCTCACCGGTCCGGAGACGGCGTGGAGTGCAGCCTTGGCCGACATCGATGGTGATGGATTCCTCGATCTGTTCATCGCCAGTCCGGGGCGGGCTCTCCAAGAGCAGCATCACAACGCGCTCTATCACAACAACGGCGATTTGACGTTCACCGATATCAGCGCCTCGTCTGGCGTGAACACGGCCCGCGGAGGTTGTGTGGCCAGTTTCACCGACTATGACGGGGATGGGCGGGTTGACCTGCTCGTCGGCGATTGCGCCGACATCTACGCCCGGCCAACGCCCATCGAACTCTTCCGCAACAATGGAGATCTCACTTTCACCGAAGTGACTGAGCGGGCGGGCCTCGATCCTGGTGGATTCTGGATGGGATTGGCCATCGGCGATTATGACAACGATGGCGATATGGACATTTTCGCCACCAATTTTGGAACGTCTAAGCGCTGGTTCGGACGATTCTTCCTTCATGCCCTCTATGTGAACAACGGCGACGGGACGTTCACCGATGTGGGAGAGCAAGCCGGCGTAGCCCGTTGGGAATGGGGATGGGGATGCAGTTTCACCGACGTCGACAACGACGGAGATCTCGATCTCTTCTTCGCCGGAAACTTCCCTCACGAACCTTTCGACGTGATGAGCGCAGGGAGAGGGAATCCGGGGCGATTGCTGATCAATGAAGGCGATGGCACATTCCGTGACGCCGCCGATCAAGCGATATTTGGTTTGGAAGACGAGTTCACCTCCGGCGTGGCCGTCGGCGACTTCGATGGCAACGGATTTCCGGACATCCTCGTCGCCGTTGGCGGCTTTGACGATCGTGCCGGCCATCCGCACCTCTATCAGAATCTGGGCAATGACAACGCGTGGATCACGCTTCGGCTCGTCGGCACAATGAGCAACCGGGATGCCATTGGCGCACGGGTGAGCGTGACCGCCGGCGGGCGCACTCAGGTCAAGGAGGTGCGGGCCGGCTCGAGCTTCCTCTCCATGGATAGTCCCTGGTTGACGTTCGGCCTGGGCGAGGCTGACCATATCGAGTCGATCGGCGTTGTCTGGCCATCGGGGCTCAGCGAGGAATTCGAACCTCCTCCCGTCCGGCAGACGATCACCCTCGTCGAAGGAGAAGGGCTCCCGCTCACTCAGCTTCGCTCATCGGACGATCGGCCTCGCCGGTGAGGCGGCGAATGCTGAGCCTCACAATGTTGGAACCATCGACGACGATGATACCGTTTGTCCCGGCCCCGAGGGGGCATGCCACGCCTTTGACCAAGCCGAGCACGAGTCGATTGGGTGCATACGGGAACCGACACCGAAGGGTTGACACGAGCTTGATGTTGAAGAAATCGTTCATAGGCGACGAGCCGCTCACGCAGGACCTGAGCGACGAGGTGCAGGATATCATCCCGCGCCGCGGATTTTCGAGGAGAGGGGATTGAACGTGGTGGAACGGGATCGACATGACGAACGAGACGGGCTCGACCGTCATGCGCAATGGCGCTTCTTTCTTTTGATCGCTCCGCTTTGCTGGATCATCTATGCCAACAGTCTGGGCAATGATTTCGTCTTTGACGATCTGTTTACGGTCGTCAATAACCGAACTGTCCTCGATTTCTCCTTCTCGCGATTGCTCACCGACTGGTTTCGACCGATTCGGGATCTGAGCCTGGCCATCGACTACTGGCTGTGGGGGCTCAATCCCTCGGGATTTCGACTGACTAACATCCTCCTGCACAGCTTCAACAGCTTCCTCGTCTTCCTGGTGGCGCTCAACATCCTCCGGACGCCCAGAGCCGCTCTCCTCGCCTCGTTGTTCTTCGCCGTGCATCCCGTCCAGACCGAGGCGGTGGCCTACATTTCCGGGCGGCGCGATGTGCTCTTCGCCTTCTTCTACCTGCTCAGTTTTTACAGCTTCATGCGCTTCAAGCAGACGAATGCCGGGAAATACGCCGGCTGTGCGCTCGTCGCTTTCCTGCTCAGCCTCATGACCAAAGAGATGGCCGTCACCTTGCCTCTCATCGTCCTCCTTTGGGAACTGTACGAACGTTGGCCGTCGCCAGTGAAGGGGAGAATTTTCCGACGACTTTTTGACCACACTCGGGCCGTAGTGAGGGCCAACCGATGGGTTCTGATGGGAGCCGCTCTCCTCCTCGCCGGATTGGTGATTCGATATGCGGTTGAAGGGCGGGGCTTGGGGTCAACGCGAGCCCTCCGGCTCGATTACTGGGGTGGATCGGTGTGGCACAACATGCTCACCGTTCTCACCGTTCACGCCCATTATCTGAAATTGCTCGTGGCTCCGGTGACGCTGGTGGCCTCGTATCAAGGCGCATTCCCCATCGCGACCTCGTTGTTCCAAGGGCGCGTGCTCATCGCCATCCTCGTGCTCGCCGTTCCGCTCTCGCTCACGATGTATGGCCTCTTCCGCGAGAAGCAGATCGCCTTCGCCTGGGCGTTTTACTTCATCGCCCTCCTGCCCGTGAGTCAGATCATCCCTCATCACGAACTGCTGGCCGAGCACTATCTCTACCTTCCCATGTTCGGATTCAGTCTGTTCGTCGGTCATCTCTTCTGGCGACTGTCTCAACGCCAGCGCGTCTGGCGAAAGATCGCTCTGTCTGGATTCGTCGTCATCCTCGTCGCGCTCAGCGCGCGGACCGTGGTCAGAAATCGCGATTGGAGAAACGGATTCACGCTCTGGCGGGCCACCTATCAGGCCGTGCCCAACTCTCCGCGCGCGGCCTATAACCTCGGTGTGGAGTACTCCCGACGCCGGGAGGTCGATCAGGCCATCTTTTATTTTCGACGAGCCATCGAACTGGATCCCTCACACATCCTGGCGTACAACAATCTGGCCGCCGCTCTCCTGGCTAAAGGCGAGGCCAAAGAGGCGCTCGCCGTGCTCCGCCGGGCCTTGAAGCTCAACCCGAAGAGAGATCCGACCATTTGGGGCCGACGCCTGTCCATCTATCGAATGCTCTATCGCAACATGGCCAAGTGTTACCTTCGCCTGGGACAGCCGGATAAGGCTCTGGAGGCCGCCGAACGAGCCATCGACCAGAAGGAAGGAGATGTGGCCAGTTTCATTCTCCTGGCTCAAATCTATGCCCGCCTCCACCGGTTGGACGACGCCATCGCGGCCTGCCAGCGGGGACTGGATCTGTTCCCCACCGCCGAGGACCTCCATGCCGAACTGGCCAGCCTGTGGGTCACATCGGGACACATCGAAGAAGCCGTTCCTCACTGGCAAGCGATTCTGAAGAAAGATCCCACCCATCCGCAAGCCAATATTCACCTGGCTCTTCGAGCCATCGATCGCGGCGACCGGAAATCAGCCGGCCGCTATTTGCATCAAGCTCTGAGAGCAGCGATCTCCGAACAACAATTCCATGCTATGCTCGTCGATGCGGCATCGGTATATTCCCGCCAGCGATCGTTTCATCTGCTCGCCGAGGCTTACGAGATGATCGATCAACCTTCCCGGGCCATCAATGTGTGTCGGGAAGGACTCGAGCAATATCCCCGGGATCGGGAGCTGCGATTGAAACTGGCACTTCTTTACGTCGCACAGCAAAAACTGGACCAGGCGGCGGAACAATGGCAACGCGTCATCACAGAATATCCCACCGACTTCCTGGCCAATTTGAACTTGGGCATCTATTACCTGAGCAAAGGCGATGCCGAAAGAGGGCGAGTTCATCTGACGCTCGCCCTGGAGCACGCGCCCAACGAGGCTGGCCGCCAGCAGGTGCGCGAAATCATGCAACGACTGAAAAGCCCGCGGTCACCCTCTCCGCCGGTCGATGGTCGGTGACGGGCGCGCTATGGAACACGCCCGCCATCGATGAGA
This sequence comes from Acidobacteriota bacterium, assembly GCA_003696865.1. Taxonomy (GTDB): domain Bacteria; phylum Acidobacteriota; class Blastocatellia; order HR10; family J050; genus J050. The sequence continues at coordinate 23,153 of RFHM01000227.1, forward strand.
CCAACCCTCACGGCTTGAGGACGATCTTGCCGAACTGCTCGCCGCTCTCCATGAGCGCCTGGGCCTGGCGGCCTTCCGAGAGCGGCATGATGCGGTCGATGATCGGTCGCAATTTCCCCGCCCAGATCAACGCCATCACGTCGCGGAATTCTTGAGGGCTCCCCATAGTCGAGCCGATGATGGTCAGGTGTTTGGCGAAAATATAGCGAATATCCGTCTCCGCCAGCGGACCGCTGGTATTCCCCACGGTCACAATGCGGCCCCCTCGCCGGGCCACTTGCATGCTCTTTTTCCAAGTGGCCTGTCCGACATTATCCACGACGAGATCGACGCCCCGCTTCCCGGTGAGGTCCAGAATGCGCTTGACCCAGTCTTCGGTCTTGTAATTGATCACGTGATCGGCCCCCAACTGACGGGCCTTCTCCATCTTCTCTTCCGTGCTGGTGAGCGCATAGACTTCCGCCCCGGCCAGCTTGGCGATTTGTAACGCCGCCGTATTCACGCCTCCTCCAGCGCCGATGATGAGAACGCTCTCTCCAGCGCGAAGTCCGGCTCGAATCATGAGCATGCGCCAGGCGGTGAGAAAAACCAGTTGCGCCGCCGCCGTCTCCTCGAAACTCGCCCCTTCGGGCATGGGCAAGAGCGACTCGGCAGGCGTGACCACATATTCGGCGAATGTGCCGGGGCGCGATTCCCCGAGGATGCCATACCCCGGACTCATGGAGTGCTCGCCGCGACGAGTGAATTCGTCCTCGAACGCATTACTCCCAGGATTGATGGCCACCCGCGTTCCCACTTCGATGCCCGTCACCCCCGGGCCCAGCTTGGCGACCGTCCCCGCTCCATCGGCCCCACCGATGTGAGGCATCTTCAGCTTCAACCCCGGCCACCCGCGTCGCACCCAGATATCCAGGTGATTGAGGGCCGCGGCCTCCAGCTTGACCAATACCTCCCCCGGGCCGGGCTCGGGCACGGGGACATCTTCGTATCTCAGCACATCCAACTCTCCATGTTCGTAGAAAACGAGTGCCTTCATATGACTCCTCCTCACCGATGTTTGGACTCCCTCAGGACGGGAAGCTGAAGTATAGCACGTCCACCCATCATCGAAGAATCGCATCGGGGAGATCGGTCGATGAACACCCGAAAGGCGATGATCCGCTCAATTCAACAATTCTTCGAGGGCGCTCAGCCGATCGATGACCGGACAGTCGAATACCCCCTCATGTCCAGCCGGATTGAACAGGACGCCGGCTATGCCGACGCGCCGGGCGCCGAGGATGTCAATGGGATAGTTGTCCCCCACGAATAGAGCTTCATGGGGATGGACCTCCGCTCGCTCCAAGGCCATGTGGAAGATGCCCGGATCGGGCTTATCGATTCCCACGATGGCCGAATCGAGGACGAAGGCGAAGTACGGCCTCAACCCCACGTGTTCGAGAAATGATTCCAGCCGGCCTTCGGAATTAGAGACCACGCCCAACGTTCGTCCACTGACCCGGAGGGCGTCGAGCGTTTCGAACGTTCCGTCGAGCACTTGAAGCCATAACGCTCCCTGTTCGCTACGCACGGTGAGTTCCTTGATGACCTCCGTCTGAATATCTCTGGCCATGCCCGCCCGACGCAACAGCGTCACCCAATAGTGCTCCCAGAGGTGGCTCGTCTCCTCACCCGCCGCCGCCAGGCGATTGTATTGATCTCGCTGTTCGCAGTCCAAGCGGAACAACTCCTCGGCGGTCACGCCAACGCCATAGCTGCTCAAGACGCGTTGTATCAAGCGATAGTTGGGGAAGATGATCGTATTCCCCGCATCGAAGAAGATGGCTTTGATTCCCGTGAACCTCTCCATAGGCTCGATCATCCATTCTCCCGAGCCCTGGTTCATCCTGTCAAGAGAAATGCCGGAGTAGCCGAAGATCCTCTCAGGAAGGCAGATGACGGAATTCGCCGAGCGCGGCGCGCACCCGCTCGATCTCCTGAGACCACGCGCGATCCTCGGTGAGCGGAGCCACCAGTTGACGAACTTTCTCGTAGGCGCGCCGGGTTCCTCGACCCGGCTTCAGCGGGGCGAGAAAATCCAATCCCTGGGCTGCGCCGATCAACTCGATGGCCAGAATGGAGGCGACATTCTCCACGATCTGCCGCAGCTTCAGCGCCGCCGTCATCCCCATACTGACATGATCTTCCTTGTTGCCCGAAGTGGGCAGGGAGTCCACCGACGAAGGATGGGCCAAGACTTTATTCTCCCCGCACAGGGCGACGGCAACCACCTGAAGCATCATCATCCCCGAACAGGTGCCCGGCTTGGGCGTGAGGAAAGCCGGCAATTCGCTGAGATCGGGATTGACCAATCGTTCGATTCGCCGCTCGGACATGCTCCCCAGCTCGGAGACGGCCATGGCCAGATAATCGAGCGCCAAGGCCACCGGCTCGCCATGGAAATTGCCGCCGGAGAGCACATCGCCCGTTTCGCTGAATACCAGCGGGTTATCCGTGGCACTGTTGATTTCTACTTCGATCACCCGCTCGACGTGAGCGATGACATCGCGAACGGCGCCGTGAACCTGCGGCATGCAACGCAGGCTGTAAGCGTCCTGAACGCGATGGCATTCTTTGTGAGAGAGCATGATCTCGCTCTCTCGAGTCAATGCCAGGATGCGCTCGGCAACCACTCTCTGTCCCGGATGTGGGCGCACCGCCTGAATGCGAACGTCGCACGCCGCCGCCGTCCCATGAAGAGCCTCCAGAGACATCGCCCCGGCCACATCGGCCACGTCGGCCAGTTCCTTGGCCCGCCAGAGGGCCAAGCCGCCCACGGCGGTCATCGCCTGCGTCCCATTGAGTAAGGCCAGCCCTTCCTTGGCTTCCAACTGGAGGGGTTCGATGCCGGCGCGACGGAGAGCTTCGTCGGCCGGGAGACGCTCACCGCGATAGATGACCTCCCCCTCGCCAATGGTGGCCAAGGCCAGATGAGCCAAGGGAGCCAAATCCCCGCTCGCTCCCACCGAGCCCTTGGAGGGGATGAGAGGATGCACTCCCGCATTGAGCATGTTCACCAACGTCTCCACAACCAGCGGGCGCACGCCGGAGAATCCCTTGGCCAGCACATTGGCGCGCATGAGCATCATGGCGCGGGTCTCCGCTTCGGAGAGGGGATCGCCCAGGCCACAACTATGACTCCGAACGAGGTTGATCTGGAGGGCGCGAATCTCGTCGTGAGGGATGGTCACCGTAGCCAACTTCCCGAAGCCGGTGTTGATCCCGTAAACGACGCGATCCGCCCGGACGATCTCCTCGACGACCCGTCGAGCAGCTGTCATGCGTTCGACGGCCTCTGGTGCCAGCGTGACAGTGGCTCCATCATAGGCCACCTGGGCTACCTGCTCCAGCGTGAGCGAATGACCGTCCAGCGTGATCATAGGTCTCATATCTTGAACAGATCGTCAAAGGCTTTCCTGGCGTCGCGCGATGGCTCCCGGCGACGTCGTGCCGTCTTTCCTCGCGCCGGCTGAAAGAATTCACAGAAGTTGGCCGCCGCCTTGTCGGAGACGAATTCGGCTTGCGGTTCCTGGCAACTATTGGCCATAGTGGGATCGTAAAACCGACAGTTCAGACAGCAATGCAAATAGGCGTGACAATGGGGACAGGTATCCAATCGGGACGGAATATGACCGAGTTCGATCTCCGCCTCACACTGATGACAAATCATCATTTCCCCCTTTCGGCGCGATTGTACCACAGGGAGACGAACCGCCACCACCCATGAGAGCGATCTCCATGACCGGCATGGTCTTGGGGAAGAATCGCCAACAGCCCATATGACGCGAATCGAGCGATGCGCCGATCGCCGGCGAGCGCTACGCCGATCCTTCGGTTCGCTCCAGCCACAATGTCTTGAATAATGCCGCTGAGCCGGGGGCAAAACCGGCATAATGATTGTTGAAATAGACGAACACATCGAGTCCGCGGGCGACGAGTTGGCGGATTCCCCTCATCCACCGCTCCATCTCATCTCTCCGGTCTACGACCAGTTCATTCCAGCGCTTCGGCTTCCCTTCCTCGCGCATCAGTCTGTCGATGAGTTCGTCCATCCGCCGCCGGTGACCGATGAACCGAATATAGCTGAAATCGGCCGTCACCACGTCGATCTTGGCCATGACCTCATCCAGGGAGGGGAGCGTGTAATAACAAGAGAGGGCCAGAGCCACGCCGTGTTCGGCGAGCAGAGCGGTCAATGATGGACCGAGCCAGTGGGCGTTACGAACTTCGACGGCGAATCGATAATCGGATGTGGGGAGACTGGCCAGGAACGGCGCCAGTCGGCGGCGAAACTCATCGCCCGTCTGGTATTCGTGAGCATCTTTTCTCTTGGCCACGTAAGGGAATTGGAGCAAGAGCGGACCGAGTTTTTCTCCCAACGCCGACATCGTCTGCAGGAAGGAGATCATCTCCGACTGACAATCGAGCAGGTATTTCTGGTGAGTGATCTCCCGGGGAACCTTGGCCGAGAAGAGGAAACCGTCCGGCGTCCGTTTGGCCCAGCTCTCGACGGTCTGTCGGGTCGGCGGACGATAAAACGTGGCATCGATTTCCACCGTATCGAAGTGCCGCGCGTAATAGGTGATGAACTCGCCCGGATGGAGCTCGGGTGGATAGAAGACCTCGTACCAATCGGTCGTACTCCAACTGGACGTTCCCAAGCGGAGATTGGGTGGGAGTTCCACGTTCATCCTGCCCTCCTCCCGAACGAGGCAAAATAACGAACCGGGCCGCCGAAGATGTGGTGAAACGATCGCCCAGAAGAGCTGCGTTCAGCGCCACATCGACCCGCGATCACTCCGGCGCGTCTTTGTCCCGCCAGGCGGCCATCTGATCGATGTCCGGCATGCCGACGATGTGATAGCCTCCGTCGACGTGAATGACCTCCCCGGTGATCCCACGAGAGAGGGAACTGCAGAGAAAGAGCGCTGTATCGGCGACTTCGCTGGGATCGGTATTCCGCCGGAGAGGGGCCAGTTGCGCATACATACCGAGCATGCGCGAAAACCCCGAGACGCCGGCGGCGGCCAGCGTTTTGATGGGACCGGCAGAGATAGCATTGACGCGAATCCCCCGAGGGCCGAGGTAGTACGCCAGATAGCGAACGGTCGATTCCAGCGCGGCCTTGGCCACTCCCATGACGTTGTAATTGGGAACGGCCCGCTCGCCTCCCAGATAGGTCATGGTGACGATGCTGCCGCCACCTCGCGTTTCCATCAACGGGAGCGCGCGGCGAGCCATGCCGATGAGCGAATAGACGCTCACCTCGTGAGCGATCCCGAACCCCGCACGCGTCGTCTGGACGAAATCGCCCTCCAGATCTTCGCGCGGCGCATAGGCGATGGAATGGACGAGGAAATCCAATCCCCCGAACTCGCGTCCAACAGCCTCAAACACGGCATCGAGTTCATCATCCCGGGTGACGTCGCAGGGGAGAATCAACGGGCGTTCCAATTGCCCGACGAGTTCGCGGACTTTTCGCTCCAATCGTTCGTTCTGATAAGTGACGGCCAGCCGGGCCCCCGCCTGAGCGACGGCCTGAGCGATGGCCCAGGCGATGCTCCGTTTATTGGCGATGCCGAAAATGAGTCCCGTTTTCCCTTCCAGCATAGCCGTCAAACAATATCAATCGATGGCGGCAGCGTCAAGCGCCATCGGGTGTTGAGATCCGACTGCGCGCTTCGATGCCATCCAGACGGTGGACGATGCCATCATCGCCTCGCGGATGGCCTGTGGCGGTTGGCCTCATGATACGGTCATGTTCGCCAGGGCGCCGCCGCCCGCTCTGCCTGCGCGGTGGAGAGGGACGAGAGACGGTTGATTTTTTCCCCGAACGACGTACAATCTCATCCCTCCACCCCACATGCGGCGAAGTACGATCATGATGAAGAGGTGGATACACGCTTGGGAACGCGCCCTCTATCGTCGTGATGACAATCGGCGCGTCGGCCCATTCGCCTGGGGACTGGATCATCTGGGAATCGAGGGGGAGAACCCCGATCCCCGCCATCGGCTCCATCGCTTCGTTGAACGAACGCTCCGAAACAGCGATGCCTTCTTCACTCCGCCGCCCGCCATCACCTTCCATTACCAGGATGGACGATTGACGTTCCTCAGTCCCATCCAATCCCCGTGGCCGGAGAATAACCGCGTCTGGGCCGACTTCTTCCCGGCCTCATCGACGGGGCCGGCGGCCATCGTCTTACCCCATTGGAACGCGCGACCGCACGCCTACGTGGCGCTCTGTAAATGGCTCAATGCCTGCCGGATTTCGGCGCTGCGACTCACGCTCCCTTACCACGAAGCGCGCAAGCCCGCTCATCTGGAGCGCGCCGACTATCTGATCAGCGCCAATATCGGACGCACGATTCAGGCCTGCCGGCAATCGGTTCTGGAGGCGCGACTGGCCGCCGACTGGCTCATCGAACGAGGCTACCACCCGGTGGGCATCGTGGGCACGAGCATCGGCTCCTGCATTGCCTTCCTCACCTTCGCCCACGATGACCGGTTTCGCGTGGGCGTATTCAATCACGTCTCCTCCTACTTCGCCGACGTCGTCTGGAAGGGATTGACCACTCAACACGTGCGCCGGAGCCTGGAACCTCACGTCGAGTTGGAGGAATTGCGGCAGTTCTGGTCGGTCATCAGTCCGCACGTTTACGTTCCCCGCCTCCGCCGGATGTCGCGCAAAGCCCTGCTCATCTCGGCACGATACGACCTCTCCTTCCCACCCTCACTCACGGCCGCGTTTCATCGGGAACTCGATCGCTGGAACGTGCCGTATGATACGGTCATCCTCCCCTGTGGACACTATACCAGCGGCGTCTTCCCATTCAAATATCTCATCGGCTTCTCCATCGTCACCTATCTCCGCCGCCATTTGCGTTGATCGGCGTCACGGTCCGATCGCCGGAGCGGCGCGTTTCGCCTTGACGAAGACCGGCCGAGCGGATAACATAGAGGCGATGAATTTTGAACTTTTGTTCAAATTTTGAACATGGATTTGAATGATGACCAAGGATCGGCGACGCCTCAAAATCGAGCGGAAGAAGGTGGAGATTCTCCAGAGTGCCGCCGAAGCATTCGGGCGTAACGGGTACTTGGCCACCACCATGGAGGAGATCAGCAAGAAGCTGTTGATGACCAAGGGGAGCCTCTACTATTACTTCAAGAACAAGGAAGAGATCCTCTACTTCTGCCAGGATTATTCGCTCAGCCGATTGCTCGACCTCCTGAAGGAGGTCAATGCCCTGGATGCGCCCCCGGATGAGAAGCTCCGATGGCTCATCGTTCGTCAAATCAGCATCATCCTGGACGAACTCAAGGCCGCGGCCATGCATGCCGACTTCCAGATGCTCTCGCCCAAGCTTCTCCGCAAGGTCATCCGCAAGCGCGATCGATATGAGCGGGGCGTGCGGGCCATCATCCAACGAGGAATCGATGAGGGCATATTCGTACCCTACGATCCCAAGATGGTGACCTTCGCCATTCTGGGAGCGATCAATTGGACGGTGAAATGGTTCTCCCCAGGTGGGCCCATGACGGCCGAGGAGATCGGAGAGCGTTTCGCCGATTACCTCATTCGCGGTCTGAAGAAGAGGAGAGGTCCGGCCAAGCCGAGAAAGAGTTCGTTCGAGGCCTGACGGGCGGCCGTCCCTCTCCCCATGGAGAGATGGGATTATGGATAAACAGCTCATCACCTTGCGCGTCAATGGAGAAGTCCATGAACTGGCCATTCCCGTGCATAAGACCCTGCTGGAGGTCCTCCGCGAGGATCTTCATCTCACGGGGACGAAGCACGGATGCGAACTCGGCGAATGCGGAACGTGCACGGTGCTCGTCGATGGTCAGCCCGTGCTGTCCTGTTTGGCGCTGGCCATCGAATGGCAGAATCGCGATATCGTGACCGTGGAAGGACTGGCCGACGGGCCTCGGCCACATCCACTCCAGCAAGCGTTCGCCGAACTCGGCGCGGCCCAATGCGGGTATTGCATCCCGGGCACGCTCCTCACGGCAAAGGCGTTGCTGGACCACAATCCTCGACCGACGCGCCAGGAGATCAAAGAGGCATTGTCGGGCAATCTGTGTCGCTGCACGGGCTATATAAAAATCATTGAAGCGGTGGAACTCGCCGCCCAACGCATGGCCGCTCAGACGGAGGCCGTCCAATCGGCGGCCCGTTGATCGAAGGAGGTGATTATGGCTGATAAGACGCCGTTTTCCGTCGTTGGGAAGCCGCTCCCTAAAGTCGATGCCTGGGCCAAGTGCGCGGGCGAGACCATCTATGCGGATGACTTGAACCTGCCGCGGATGCTCTATGGAAAGCTCCTTCGCAGTCCACATCCGCATGCGATCATCAAACGTATTGATACCCGTCGAGCGCGGGCGCTCCCCGGTGTTCACGCGGTGATCACCGGCGAGGATCTCCCCATCAAGTTCGGTATTCTTCCCGTCAGTCAAGACGAAGAAGCGCTGGCTCGAGAGAAGGTCAGGTACATTGGCGATCCCGTCGCCGCCGTGGCGGCCGTGGATGAGGAAACGGCCGAAGAGGCCTTGAAGCTCATCGATGTCGAGTATGAACTCCTTCCGGCGATCACCTCGATCGACGAGGCGCTGGCCGAGAGCGACAACCGCATTCACGATTACAACAAGGTGGGGAACATTCAAAAGGCCGTATCCCTGGAGTTCGGCGATGTCGAAGAAGGATTCGCCGAAGCCGATTACATCCGCGAGGACATTCTCTTCTACCAGGGAAGCACCCATCTTCCCATGGAGCAACACGCCGCCGTGGCCGCGTATGGACCGGACGGAAAACTCACGCTGTGGAGCTCGACGCAAACGCCTCACTATGTTCATCGCGCGCTGGCCAAGGTCCTGGAGATGCCTCCCAGTCATATTCGCGTCATCGCCACGCCCGTCGGCGGCGGGTTCGGGGGCAAGAGCGATCCTTTCTCTCACGAGATCGTGGCCGCCAAGCTCTCCATGCTCACTGGGCGACCGGTCAAGATCACGCTCACGCGAGAGGAGGTTTTCTACGCTCATCGCGGTCGTCATCCCGTCCTCATGTGGGTGAAAACCGGCGTCAAGAGAGACGGGGCGATCACGGCGATGCACTTTAAGACCTTCCTCGACGGCGGCGCCTATGGGAGCTATGGCGTGGCCAGCACGTATTACACCGGCGCTCTGCAAACGGTGACCTACAAGATCCCCCGGTACAAGTTCGAGGGCATGCGCGTGTTCACCAACAAGCCCCCCTGTGGCCCCAAGCGGGGACACGGCACTCCTCAGCCCCGCTACGCTCTGGAGGTCCACCTGGATAAGATCGCCGAGGACCTGGGTCTCGACCCCGTTGACATCCGTCGGCGGCATCTGGTCGACGAGAACTCGCTGACCGTCAACTGGCTTCGCATCACCACGTGTGGTCTGAAAGAATGCATCGACAAGGTGATCCAAGCGTCCGGCTTTCGGCAAAAGTTCCGTCGCTTGCCCTTCGGCAAAGGCGTCGGATTCGCCTGCAGCTCGTATCTGAGCGGAGCCGGATTGCCCATCTATTGGAATCACATGCCTCATTCCGGCGTGCAGATCAAAATCGATCGCGGAGGTGGAGTGGCCGTCTTCTGTGGGAGCATCGATATCGGCCAGGGATCGGATTCCATCCTCGCCTACGTGGTGGCCGAGATTCTGGGCATTCGACCAGAA
>RFHM01000228.1 GCA_003696865.1 Acidobacteriota bacterium
AGCATTCCGATCAACTCTCGTTCGACGATGTGTTCGCGGGATTCTCCGAGGAATAGTCTTCGCCCCACCGGCCGCCGGTATATGTCGTCGCGGTGGGCCACCGGTCACCGGCCCGCAGACGTGGCATAACCGCTATTGGCGGCTCATCTGCCGGAAAAGAAAAGGAATGAACCGCTTTTTCACCTCGGCTTCCAAGTCTACAGTTCGTCCCCAACACTTTGTCTGTTCATGGTCGGGTTTCTTCCAGAATTGCTCGATACGATCATCGTTGATGAAAATGCTACGCAGGTTATCCTCTTTGAGAATACGGCGATAGACATAACTCGCCAGTAATTCAGCCTGGAATGCGCGAAGCAAGCCCGTTTCTTCTGGCGACAAAGGTGAGACCTTTTTGATCACCCCCTGCCAGTCATTCATATGTTCTGTGTAACTACGAAGGTCATATAATTCGCCTAGAAGAGCGCGGACTTGATCAGAACGGCCAGCGAAAACTTGACAACGGTGAACAAACTGGTTGCGCGTCCTCCCAGTTTCCGGCTTGATGAGAGCTTCTAGGGCCCGCACAAATTCATGTAGTCTGTTGTCACCTTGGTCTTCCCGCATTCCTCTGATCCACGCCTCAACACCTCGCTTGAGTCGGCGATAGCTTCCCTTATCCGAAGAGATAAGCCGTAAACCGGCAGCGGCTTGAGCGGCACTCTTCAGTATATTCGTGTCAACTCGTGCCGGAAGAACCTTGTCAAGGCGGCGATATGGGTAGGGTGTCACCACAGACTTAACCTCAATGGTTCCAGACTGGTTCTCACCCGTCAGGAGCAAAGCTCCATCGTAGTGAGGTACACCATGCATCAAGATTGCATAAAAAAGACCCATGGCCCTTTTCCTAAGCCCGTCGTCTGATGCACCGATTTGATCCGAAGGGTGAGTAGCGAACAGGAGGAGATTACTCCTCGAAAAATGTTCCGTCTGAATAGAACCTAGCCACTTCTGCCAATGCTCGGCCATCTCAAAGGGAGGAGAGGAGAGTCCCCATAACCCATCTCCAAGGTCTAATACTTCTGGCAAGCCACTGGCTACAAAAGTAGCCTTCAGCGCCATACAGGCAAACCGATACCCCTTTGAAATCCGAAACTTCATCTCTTGTTACCTCTTTGAGAATCTGGCACAAGATGCCATCTTGCGTTACGTTTCCTAACGAGTCTTCAGCCCCTCGATGTGACCCGAAAATGATTCGGTTTCACTCTCTCGTCCACAAGATCACGTATGACTCCACGTCCAAGATCATCATACAACTTCACAGATCCTCTCCAATCATGTCGATCGGCCAAGGAGACACATCGCATCCTAAGAAGATGTCGATCATATCTCCAGTGCATCAGTGACGTCCCACGGCCTGCCGGATGACCTCGCCAACCCGCCTGGGATCTTTACACAGGCAGAACGTCCAGCGGCCGAATTCGCCGTGGTGGTTCACGGCCCGCACCCAGCGGTGGGCTGCGACCTCCTTTTGGCGGTCCTGCTCGCTCTCCAATCCCTTGATTTCCAGAATCACCTTGATCTCGCCACCCTCCCGGTCCCGCCAGCGAATGAGGTAATCGGGCCGATACTCATGACGCACGCCGCGCCACTCATAGGGAATAGTAAAATCCAGATGGTCGTTGCGGACGTAGGCGATCACTTCGGGCAATCGTTCCAGTTGGTATGCCGCAGAGTGTTCCCAGGAAGGCGCGTCCAATACCACATGGCTGACATGACTCTTGGTGGTACCAACACAGGGTCGGACAGTACGGAAAAGAACTTCAGACGTAGAGCCGATGGGGCGGAACCGTTCGATAATGGGCAGCAGGGGCGGCTCGCCGGCCTCGGTGTCCGGCTCGATGGCCTCGCTCAGGCGCTCGATGATGTGTTGCTTATACCTCAACAAAGCGATCTCCTCAAGCGGTGTTTCGGGGTCGGTGAGGACAATGCGCTCCTCCACATAGCGCCAGACGATCTCCAGCACCTGTGGGAACAGGAGGTGACGTGCCGACCACTCTTCGCGTTTTTCCTTGAGCCTATGCGTCAGCTCGGCGGCAATTTCATAGACCGTTGCTTGAAGCCGCTTCTCGCGGTGGAATGGATTGCGATCCTGAACGACTTCCGGTCCTGGCCCCAATCGGTCGGGACGCCCGATGCGATAACCTGCGGCAGCCTTAGCGATCACCTCTGTCGGTTCATGACTGGGATCTATCTGCAAATAGGGTACGGAGTCGAACTCCACTCGGATGCGCTGGCGGACATCAAAAATATACCCTTCCACGCGAGGAAAGGCGATCTCTAACTTCTTGCGTTCGGGCAGTGCTCGGACCAGAGTAGAGACTTTCTGCGTCTCCGTTCGGCCAAGGGGTTTCTTCTTGACCGGGATGACCTCGAAGGGCACGCCGTAGATATCGACGTATTCCGGCTCCGAGAAGTCATCGTAATTCAGTCGCCGCAGGCCCCGGCCGACAACCTGTTCACAGAGGAGCTGAGAAGTGAACGCTCTCAAGCCCAAGATCTGGGTCACGTTCTGCGCATCCCACCCCTCGGTGAGCATTCCAACGGAAACGACGCAGCGGATGTGTCTACCTGGTGGATCACCCTCGCCTTCCCATTCTACCTTCCCAACAGTGTCCACGGTTTTGCGCAGTCGCTCGGCGGCTTCGCGCTTCGTCTCGCCTTCGACGGCGCTTTCGGCTTCGGCGAGGAGCTTGGTATCTATCCGGAACGTCACTTCTCGGCCATTATGGTTTTGCAACTCGGTGAGAATGTCTCCCCGGGCAATACGCTCGTGAACCAGCTTGGCCAGGTTGGTGTTGTCACAAACCACGATCATCACCGGTGGAATGGGCGAACCTGCTCGCTCGAACTCCTCGAAGGTTTTCCTCCACTCTGAAGCCAGCGTCGCTAAGGCACCTTCGGCTTCGCGCAAGACGGATTCCGGTTTGGCCCGCCGCCGAGCAGTCTGGCGCTCTGAGGCCGGGAGGCGACTGTTGATCCACTCCCAGAGCCGAAAATAAGCGGGAATTAGTGCGCCGGTATTGTCGTCTACGGGCACGCGCGGCACCTTTACGATGCCACACTCGATGGCGTCCACCAGCCCGAAGTCCGAAACGATCCAGGGGAAGGGTTCGCCCTCGGGATAGCCGCTCCCTTTGATGTGGAAGGGCGTGGCCGAGAAGTCGGCGCAGAAGTTGATGTCCCGGACGGCGTGGATGCGATCCAATCCACTGACCCACACGGTGGCTTCTTGAAACTCCTCGTACCGCCGCTCGCGTTCCTCGCGGGGAAGTTGGGCCAGTTCTTCCGGCGTGAGTGGCTGGGCCGGGCGATAAGCATGATGCGCTTCGTCGTTGATGACGAGGATGTTCTGTTTGTTCCCCAGTTCTTTCAGCGCCCGGCGGCAAAAGGCGCGGTCGCTCTCGGGTCCGCGCTGCACGACGCTGCGGGAGCGCGAGTCGTCCTTCGGTTGGAAGAGGTGCCAGTTGGTGATCTGGAATCGACCTCGCTGGAGCCGCTCCAACATTCTCTGAGGTATGAGATCGAATCTTTCATAGTAATTCCCCGGTTTCCAGGGCAATAGCACCTGCAGCCGCTCTTTGATCGTCAAGTTGGGACAGACCATCAGAACGGCGTCGGAGAAACGGCGATCCTGCAGGTTGGCCAACTTGTTGAGCACCTGCCAGGCGATGACCATGCCCATGACCACCGTTTTACCACTGCCAGTGGCCATCTTGACGGCGTAACGAGTGAGTGCCTTGTATCCTTTCGAAAGGCTTTCTGGATCATTGGGCTCATCTCGGGGGATCACGATGCCCTGCCTCTCCGCAGGAGAAGTCTCCACGAGCCAAATGAGCGTCTCCGCCGCCTCCCGCTGGCAGAAGAAGAGCTTGCGCTCCCGCTCCGAATTGTTCCAGTGCTCAAGGAGCCGGCGGGTGATGGGGGTTATGCCGGGATAGTCCCGCTTCCGCCACTCCTTGATCCGCTCGCGGATGGTGTTCACCAGCTCCAGGGGAATGAACTCCTCTTCCAGCAGCGCCGCCTGCGGCCCGCGCGTACGGGCCTTGAGATAATAGCCCGCGGGCCGCCGACCTTCTCTCAGCACCGGCTGACCCTCATGATAATCCCAATAGCGCGTCGGTTCTTCAAACGGCGAATTGATGATGGGGTTATCAACGAGCATGCTTTACTTGCACTCCTGAATTACTCTATCAGCAATTTTAATGGCGCTTTGTACCAATGTGTTAAGGTTGGGCACGTGATCATCGTAGTCACACTGATTGCGCCACTTCCGTAACTTATTCAAGCGAGATGCGGTCTGTGATTTTCCCCGAGCCTTCATATGGGCTCTGAGAGAGGCGTGATCTTCTACCTGCCCAGTCCGTTGATATCCCATTCGAGATGCTGCATAGTTGCGCGCCCAGCAGAAAGCGGCATAATAAGCCCGACTTACCGCAGTTCGATTCGTTGCTTCTACAGAGTAGCCCGATCCGGTATGGCCTGTTAGATCCCGTGCCAGTTCGAGAAACTCTTTCCAGTGAAATGCCATCCGTGCTCACTCCGGCTCCCGAAAATCCGTAGTTAATTGGAGCCATCCTTCTTTATCCGTGAGGAGATCCAGGTATTCCCTCTCTGCAGCCTCAATCCGATCCACCACAGATTCGTCGTATTCCTGAAACCGTGCATAAAGTACCAGATACTGATCCTCGATCTCGGGGTCACGGTAGACTTCCAAGAACAGTCGAGCCTCGGGCAAATGGGACTGGGCAGCATCAACAGCTTGAGGGATCACTTCAATGAGATCTGGAAACTGCAAGAGATACTCACATATTCTCTCCCGCTCACCAAGACGGACTTCTGCCTTTTGAAGATCTTCCAAGAGCACGTTAATCTCTTCAATGAGAGATGTTGCTGAAAGCTGAGGCTCCTGCTCTTTCTGGAAGGTAATCGATGTTTCGAGGGTTGAGCTTGGCTGCCTTTGCCGAAACGTGAACGTCTGCCTCGATTGATAAGTAATGCCTGTTCCTGGATTCCAGAGTGGGGCTGGCGATACGTTGCAAGTCACGGCGCTTGTTGACATATTTGACATCTTACTTCACCTCCCCAAATATTCCCCTCAAGCGATCGGTGATGCAACCTTCAAAGATCACTTCGATCTGATCGTGCGCTTTCTCAACCCAATCGAGGGCGTCAGCCGCTTCCACGGCACGTGGTTGAGCCAAGAAGTAATCTATGTCCAACATAATGGCCCTCTTGTCGTCCTCCGAACTGGGGGTAGGGGTGAGTTGGATCCGGCACCGATCTCGCCCTTCTGCATAAGTGAACTCGACGCCTGCAATAAAGCCCGCCATCTCCTGAGGAAGACTTGGGCCAACAAATGGGTAGAACTCAAAGTACTCTGCCAGCTCCACTCGCTGAACCGGCAGTTCGATTTGATTGATATAGCGCAGGCCGATGCGCTCCAGGCCCTTGATCTCAAGGACATCCTGGAGTCCCTTCCAGGCCATCTCGATTCGGGGTTTAAAGCGTTGCCATGTGGGATATGGCTTCAGCGAGTTAACCACCAATAGATGACGACCAAGTTGAAAAAGCATCTTTTTATCTTCGGTGAAGAGCAAGAGCCGATCGCTGAGGCGAAGCTGGTGTTGAATCCCTTGACGATCCTCAGTGACTCCAACCTCTTGGACCAATCGCTGTTCTCGGTGCGGGAAAGTATCCTTCACTCTTTCGTAGAAAAGTCCCGGGATCGTAGGATCCCATGGCGTGTCGGTCGTAAGCCGGAATTCACAGACGGCCTCCACGATGGGAGAGTTCTTGTATTTTTTACCCATAGGTATCCCCTGATTCTTGAAGTTTCACCACCTGCATCACTTCATTCCCTCGAAAGTCAACCACCTTCACCGCGATCCGCTTGTGCTCCCCCGGCTGGAAGGGGAAGGAGACGGTGCCGCGCATCTTCTCGAACGCCTCGGGATCGATCTGGACTTTGAGCGCCCGCTGGAGTTTCTCCCACGCCTTCTTATCCCCGGGGAAGAACGCCTGACAGATGTGGAAGGTCTTGCCATCATAATCCGTGTCCAGAAACCAGGCAGCCACGTCATCGCCTCGACTGGAATGCACCTCACCCGTCAACGGGTCGTAAAGGTCCACGCCGCGCAGTTCCACCGTGTAGCACGAGTTATCAACTTGTGCTACCTGCACATCCGGCTGGCCGAACACGGTGAAAATTTGACTCGCCCGGGTCGTCTTGAGCAGGTCCCCTACTAACACATCGGGAGCGATGGCAGCAAAGTGAATGGATAAGCCACGCACGAGTTCGGCAGCCTTCTGCACAAAGGCCTGCGCCTCGGCTTCAATGCTGAAGCCGGCCAAAATGAGCACATCGTATGCATTCAGTTTGGCCGTTTGGATGGCTTCATTCGCCTGGGCAGCGGTGATCGGGCCGTATTGGGGGCCAAAACTGACGGCCACCCGCAGTGTCTTGCCGTTCTGTTGAGCCTCCCCTTCAGCATGAAGATAACCGAGATTGAGCAGCCGCAGGTTGCGCAACTCCATCTTCCTCCTGCCGGAGAAAAGCACGCCGCCTTGCTGCTTAAGCAGGTTCAGCATATCGGTCAGGTAATTCCCACCCCGGTCAGAGATGCGCTCTTGGGCTTCCTGCTCCTCAAACTGAGGGATGGGCGCCTGAGTGGGGTCTTCCACCGCCGGAACCGGAATGGCCTCCACGGTGAGCGGGCCGGAGACCCGCACCACGCCCTGCTTCACCTTCGGCCGGTCGTAGAGTACCTCCTGCGGTGCGTTGCGCTGAATGCTTTCGTCAATCTCCCGTCGCTTCTGGCGCTCGAGTTCCCAGAAGCGGCCAATGTCCTCTTTGGCCGCCTCCGGCCAATCCTCGGGTGGCACCGGGTCGGGCACATCCTCCAGCCGCTCCCAGCGGTGACCGGTGAGGCGATAGACCTCTTGAAGCAACGCTGTGGCCTGCTCCCGTTCCTCTTCGTTGAGCATCCCTTTACCTTTGAGGGCCAGCAAGGCCCGATAGGCCCGATGTGCCTCCTCGGGCCAGACCGGATGGGGTATCTCGCGGGGGACCTCCCACTCTTTCCAGTCCTTTCCCAGCGCCCGGTTGAGGTCCGTCAGTGCCCGGTCAATCCGTGGCTGATACTTTGCGGCGATTTCGTCGATCTCCTCGTTCTGAGCGATGCTCTTGAGCGTGATGTGCGGAACAGTCTCGTAGATGAAGCCGCCGGCGGGTCCGCGGTCCGAGTCACGCAGTTCGTAGTAGTCGAACCTAGCGGTCATTAACCGCTGGCGGGCAATGGCCAGCGCCACGCGGGAGGTGTCGCAAGTGATCCAGCGCCGGCCCCACTTCTCGGCGCAATAGGCCGCGGTGCCCGAGCCGCAAGTGGGATCGAAGACCAGGTCCCCCGGGTCCGTGGTCATGAGGATGCAGCGCTCGATGACCTTGGCGGCCGTTTGCACAGCGTATAGTTTTTCGTCGCTGAAGCTTGTTGGCAGTGCGTCTGTCCAGTTGTTATCGAGTGGTTCCGCCAGGAAGTCATCAAGGTATCGCTTATAACGAATAGTTCGGCCCGATACAACAATTCGTTCCGCTTCTGCGATTCTGCGCAAGCCTTCAATGCTGGTCGACCAGTATCTCGAACCAGGGCTGTAGGCCACGCCCTGGAAGTGAAACGGCGGCGATGTGTAGAAGTGAGAGGACGTCAAGTCGCTAGTCGTATATGGTCGAGAACCGTTAAAGGGCAGGACGGAACTATCGCGGCGCTGACTGCTTCCATCGGGTAGCTCCTCCCACGCATAACTCGGGGGGACCCGTCGTTTCGACTTCGAAGCCAAGAGTTGTCGGTACTTGAGTTGCGATTTTTGCCTTGCATACCACAGCAAATAGTCGGCTACGCTGGGAAGCGCCTCGCTGGGCTGAGCACTTCTTTTCACTACCGTAATTATCGCCACGAAATTCTCCCGCCCAAACATTTCATCGAGCAAACAGCGCACCAGGTGCAGGTTCTCATCGTTGATCTGCACGAAGATGCTCCCGCTCTCGGTGAGAAGCTCACGGGCTAAGAGCAAGCGATCCCTCAGATACGTCAAGTACGAGTGGACGCCCAGTTTCCAGGTGTCCCGGTAGGCCTTGATCTGCTCCGGCTCGTGAGTGAGGTCTTCGTCCTTGTCCTTCACATCGCGGCGGTCGATGCGCGGCTGGAAGTTGGAGGCATATTTGATCCCATAAGGCGGATCTATGTAGATCATCTGCACCTTGCCCGCCATGCCCTCTTTGACCAGCAGCGAGTTCATCACCAGCAGGCTGTCACCCAGAATGAGTCGGTTGGCCCAGCCCACCTCATGCTTGTAGAACTCGATCTGCTGGTCGGCGGTCAGCGGCGTCTCGCCGAAGAGATCGAATTGAACGGGTTCGGGTCGGCGCACGGCACGCAGAATCGCGCTCGTGGAGATGCGCTCGTGGATATGAAGGGAAACGACGTCTACTTCAAACGAGGTGTGCTCGGCTTTGCCCGCCCATTGGAGTTGGGGATCGAGATGTGGATCGTAATCATAGGATCTCGTCTCAGGTTCGCGCACTTCGTAGGTCGCCGCAATCCCGACCGGCGGATTGTTCTTGCGCCGGGCTTCCGTGTGCCGAAAGTCCTTGATGCTGCGCCCGGCGCGCGCTGTTGACTTCTTCTTCCGTGACATCTCCGCTCCTCACACTCTTCGATAATGATCGCCAATGCTGCCTCGGAGCCGACGGATGGCTCAGCGAGAACGCCGTGACCAGACGCCATTAAGCCCTGGACCTCACAGAACAGCGGAGGAACCACAACTCGATGGGTGCCGAAATCGAGAAACCGGTCATCGCGTATCCGGCCATCCCCTCGATCGTCACCGCATATGTCGATGTCTCGCTCTTCATCGACTCCCCGACCTCAACGGCATAATCTTGGCTCCTCATCGACGCGAACTCCTCCCAACCATATCAAACGGCGACGAGAACTGTCAATTTGCCCGAGATCATCAATGTGACGATCAACAAGCGGGAGGCGAGAAGATGGCGAACGAGGACTGGCTACCACCGTGACCCTCCCCACGGACCCGCCGTGGGGCTCCCCCCAAGCCGGAAATAGACCCAGAGAGTAGCGGGAAACATGACTCCTCCCCACAGTCGAGCTGTGGGGCTTCCTTGGTGAGGGACCGAGTCCCTTGACTAGCGGCCCATATGACCCTCCCCACAGTCGAGCTGTGGGGCTTCCTGAACAAGACCCCGCCAGACCAGCGGCCCATGTGAACCTCCCTACGGACCCGCCGTGGGGCTCCCTGAAAAAGACTCCGCCAGACTAGCAGCCCATATGAATCTCCCCAGAGTAGCGGGAAACGTGACCCCTCCCCACGGACCCGCCGTGGGGTTCCCCCCAAGTCGGAGACAGACCCAGAGAGTAGCGGCTCATGTGACCCTCCCTACGGCCAGCCATGAAGCTTCCCTAAGCTGATTCCCTCATTCCAATAAGGAGCAAGATCCCTCAGGCCTCGAAGCTTGGCTCCGGAGGCAGTGACGCTTCTCAGCCACTCCTCACACACCCTCACCCCCCATCAACACCTCAAAGCTCGCCCCCGGGGATCGTTACGCTTCCCACCCAGGGGACGAAACACAACGCCTTCCCAGCGAGTCAACGTGTCCATGGGCTGTGACCCATCGCAACGATGGTCATGCTTCCTCCAACTCGCCGATGATTTCCAGATTGCGCACCACTGCATCCACGACCATACCGTTAGCCTCGAACTGATCGAAAGTCAGGCCGGCCGTGTAGCGCTCGATTTTCTTGATGGCCTTCAGCATGTCCGAAACGAAAAGCCGTACATCCCGCTTAGGCATAGACCAGGTCCTCCTGGATGGACTGCCAGAGAAGAGGCTTACGGCGAACAGCACCGGCAGTGACCAGGTCCACCTTCAATGCCAGTCGTTCCTCCAGGTACCGGTGCAGATCCACAATCTCCCACCCTATTGGGCGCTCCAGTTCCACCAGAATGTCCACATCACTTACCGGTGTGTTTTCCGCTCTGGCATATGAACCGAAGATGCCGATACGGCGCACGCCGAAGCGGGCATGTAGTTCATCCTTGTGCTGCGACAAGATGGCCTGAATTTGTTGAAGCGTTTTCATGATCGGCGCGAACTCTTCACAACCATATCAAACGGCGACGAGGACTGTCAATTTGCCCGAGATCATCAATGTGACGATCAACAAGCGGGAAGCGAGAAGATGGCGAACGAGGACTGGCTACCACCGTGACCCTCCCCACGGACCCGCCGTGGGGCTCCCCCCCAAGCCGGAAATAGACCCAGAGAGTAGCGGGAAACGTGACCCCTCCCCACGGACCCGCCGCAGGACTTTCAGCTTCACCATTGGATTTCAACCTCTCGAGACTCCCGGGTTTCAGAGATACCCCTTCGGCGCTCCGACGCGCAATCGCTGTATCCAGAATGAATTCTCCTTGACCATAGTGGCCAATAGGCAATAGCATTGCCGATTGATGAAGGAGTCACCCATGGCGCGCCCGAGCCACATCGAGGGGATGAAAAGAGCCCGTTGGAAGGTCTTGGCGTTCTTTGCGTCTTTGCGGTGATTTTCGAAGGAGGGCGTGGGATATGTACGCTATCGAGACATTCGCGTTGACCAAGACATACGATGGCGTCACGGCTCTGAACGAGCTGACGCTCAGCATCAAGCGAGGGACGGTTTTCGGCTTCCTCGGGCCCAATGGAGCGGGGAAAACGACGACCATGAACCTGCTCATCGGCCTGATCCCTCCGACATCGGGTCGGGCGCGGGTGCTGGGATTCGACGCCACTCGCGAGGCAGATAAAGTCCGCGAGCGCATCGGCGCGCTCCTGGAGGACCACGGATTGTACGAATACCTCTCGGCCTACGATAATCTGGAATTCTTCGCCCGCATCAATAAGCTCACCCGGTCAGAGCGGGCCCAGCGCATACAAGAACTGCTGGAGAAAGTAGGCCTCTGGGACCGGCGCGACCAGCAAGTCAAGGAATGGTCCAAAGGCATGAAACAGAAGCTGGCCATCTGTCGCGCCCTCCTTCATCGACCGCAAATCCTCTTTCTCGACGAACCGACTTCGGGATTAGACCCCGCCAGTCAGCGCATGGTACGCGAGGAAATCCTGAAATTGAAAGCCTCGGAGAACGTCACCATATTCCTCAACACTCATAACCTCGACGAAGCCGAGCGGGTATGCGATGAGCTGGCCATCATTAACAAAGGAAGATTGATCACCCGGGGTCATCCCGAAGAGATCAAATCCCGAGCCACCAGCGATGGACATATCGTCGCCGTCATCGACGCTCTGCCCGAAGCGGTCGAGCGTCGATTGAGAGACCTCCCATTCGTCAAGTCGATGGAGATGAACGGCCAGCGGCTTCGCCTCGTCACCGATACCCCATCGCGGAGCGCAGAGATCAATCGCCTGCTCGTTCAGCATGGCGTGCGCGTGGAGGAAATTCGTCGAGACAGCGTTTCACTGGAAGAAATCTTTCTCCAACTCATCGAGGAGGAGCAAGAACATGCTTCATGACATCTGGTGCGTGACCTGGAAAGAACTGATGCTCGCCCGGCGAAATTTGAAATCGTATCTCACCAGTTATGGCCTGGTCATTGGCTTGTGGGGCGTATTCTTGCCGGCGAGCTCGGCCCATTCCATCTGGCAAGGTGAGGCGACCATCTCCATTCTCCTGTTCGCCTACCTGTCCGTGCTGCTCGGCTCGGGGCAAACGATCTCCACGTTCGTCAGCGAACGGATGCAGAAGACGCTGGGCACGTTGCTGACCACGCGGCTCTCCGATGCCACCATTTATCTCGGCAAGGTGCTGGCCGTCATCCTGATTTCGTACATCGTCATGCTGGTCGTGCTCGGTCTCCATCTGGGCACGCTCATCGTCGTCGGTCAGCTCAATGGTTATCCGCTGCGCTTCCCGTATTCGCTCCTCCAGTTCGTCTTTCTCCTCGTCCTCCCTCTCATCGCGCTCCTGTATACGAGCTCATTGGGCGTGTACATTTCGCTCAAATCGACCAATATTCGCGGCCAGCACTTCCTCAACCTGTTCATGGGACTGCCCGTGTTCGTCATGTTTTATTTCGTCCTCCAGTCGCTCACCTGGAAGACCCTGCTCATCAGCCTGGCCATTTTCGGTTTCATCAGCTTCCTCATCACGCGATTCAGCATCGCCCGATTCAATCGTCAACGCCTCATTCTGATGTAACCCGACGCCGATGAGAGGATGATTCACCCATCCGTTTGACACCGAGACGCCCACCCTCCTACCATGGGTGGGTGCGCAACGCCGTTGATCAACGGAGGTCACCTATGCTCAAGCAGAGTGCCACAATGAAACTTCCTGGTTTTTTCCTCGCCGTACTGCTCTCCTTTTCGCCGCTCCTTTTCGGTCATCCGGTCAGCGATGACTGTATTCAGGAGTTCGACCTGCCCACGCCGGCACCCGATGGGCGCGTCCGCAAGGATCTGGCCATCGATGCTTCGGGAAACGTCTGGTTCACCGAGCTGGAACTCAACCGCATCGGGCAGCTTCGACCCGATGAGGGAATGATTCGGGAATTCCCCATCCTCACCCCTGACAGTGGTCCTCATAGCATCGCCATCGATCCGGTCGGGGACGTCTGGTTCACAGAAACGCTGGCCAACCAGATCGGACGGTTTTCGACCATCGAAGAATGCTTCGACGAATTCACCCTTCCCACGCCCGACAGCGGGCCCTATGGCATCGCCATCGACGCCGATGGTCACGTATGGTTCACCGAGATGAACACCAAACGTATCGGGCGGCTCGATCCGATGACCGGCCGGATCGACGAATTCCCCGTTCCTGGGCGCCGAAGCGCGGCCACCAATATTGCCATCGACCCGGCGACCGGCATCGTCTGGTTCACCGAACTGGAAGCCAACAAGATCGGGCGACTCGACCCGGCCACGGGGATGATCACTGAGTTTCGCATTCCCACCCTCGTCGCCAACCCGCACAGCCTGGTCGTCGATGCCATGGGCCGGGTGTGGTTCACGGAAATCCTGGGCAACAAGATTGCTCGCCTCGATCCGGAGAGCGGTCGCTTTCGGGAATTCCGCATTCCCACCGCGAGGAGCGCGCCTCATGGGATCGCGGTAGACGATGAGGGCATCATTTGGTTCGCCGAACTCAACGGTAACAAGATCGGTCGATTCGATCCGCAGCAAGAGTCTTTCGTCGAGTTTCTCGTCCCCACACCGGAGAGTGGCCCGTATTTCGTCGACGTCGCCCCCACCGGGGTGGTGTGGTTCACCGAAGGCGATGCTCAGAAGATCGGCAGGCTGTCCTGTCCCCCCTCTTCAGCGATGTTGCGTGGGAACCGTCTCCCCCTCCAACGACTCACCGGTGG
>RFHM01000229.1 GCA_003696865.1 Acidobacteriota bacterium
CGGGTGGCGGCGGCCAATGGGGGTGGCGCTTTCCTCATCGCCTGGCTCCTGTTCATGGTGACCTGGTCGGTCCCACTGGTCATCGCCGAATTCGTCATCGGTAAACGAGCGCGGCAAGGGCCGGCGGGCGCCCTCGGCCAGTTGATCGGAAAGAAGTACAACTGGATGGGGGCCTTCGTTGGCCTGTGCACCTGTTTCATCATGTTCTATTATTCGGTGGTCACCGGATGGTGCGTGAAGTACTTCCTCCTCTCGGCGACGACGGGCTTCCCCGAAGATCCGGAGACGTTGTGGATGGCCTTCACGCGCACGGGTCATTGGGAACCCATTCTGTTCCACCTGGTGGCCATGATGGCCGCGTGCTGGATCGTCTCTCGCGGCATCGTTGGTGGGATCGAGCGGACCAATCGTATTCTGATCCCCTTGCTCTTTCTGCTCCTCATTGGCGCTGCCCTGCGCGCCGTCACGCTGCCCGGAGCGGTCACCGGATTGAACTACTTGTTCACTCCCGACTGGCGACAATTGGCTCATTATCGCATCTGGTTGGAGGCGCTGAGTCAATCGGCGTGGAGCGTGGGCGCCGGATGGGGCTTGATCCTGACGTACGCCGTCTACATGCGCGAGCGCGATGACGTCGTGCTGAGCAGCTTCACCGTCGGCTTCGGCGATTACGCGGCCTCGCTGCTGGCGGGCATTGCGGTGGTGTGCACCGTCTTTGCCGTGCTGCCGCAGGCGGAGGCCCTTCGGGCATTGGGAGCGGGCAACCAGGGACTCACCTTCATCTGGATTCCCCGGTTATTCAGTCGCATTCCGGCGGGGCGATTCTTTCTGTCCATTTTCTTCCTCGCTTTGAGTTTTGCGGCCATCTCCTCGCTCATCGCCATGGTCGAACTGGCCGCCCGCATGCTCATCGACCTGGGAATGACGCGGCGCCGAGCCGTTCCCATGGTTGGGCTCATCGGATTCCTGATGGGACTTCCTTCGGCCTACAGCTTGAAGATTTTCGACAATCAAGATTGGGTATGGGGCTTGGGGCTCATGGTGTCCGGATTCTTCATCGCCTTCGCCGTGATCAAATTCGGAGCCGGGCGATTTCGCCGCCAACTGATCAACGCCCCCTATGAGCCTTATCCCGTGGGGCGATGGTACGAGATCGTCATGGCCCGTCTCATCCCCCTGGAATTCGTCGCTCTCATCACCTGGTGGTTTTACCAGGCCATCACCGTCTATGATCCCGAGGGGTGGTGGAATCCTTTTCATGCGTTCAGCGTGGGCACGTGTCTGCTCCAGTGGGGGATTCTCATCGCGGCGTTGATGATGGTGAATCGGCAATGGGCCCATCGCGTGTTTCAACTCGCGGAGGCGGGATGAAAACCAGTGGCGTCATCATGATGATTCTCGTGCTCGGCCTCATCTGGGGTGGATTCGTGTATTGTCTCATCCTGACGGCCAAACGGGGACGCTCATGATGTTTCATCGCGCCCCGCTGAAACAACGAACGAAGGTGATCTTCATGAAAGCATCGAACCGACGATTCAGAGGGACGCTCATGCTCCTCCTGGCCAGCATCACCGCCACGCTGAGCGGCTGCGCCGGCGAGCGAGCCACGGGGCGATGGTTTCGCCAACAGAGTGGCACGCAGGCGGCTTTCTTCCTGGTCAATTTCGTCGATGAACGGCACGGCTGGGTCGTCGGGTGGAGCGGCGAGGAAGCCAAAGAGACCGAAGGATGGATCGTCCTCACCACGAGCAACGCCGGCGTCACCTGGGAGCCGATGCCCGGGCAGAGTGAACGGAAGATTCGCTCCGTCTATTTCGTCACCCCCACCATTGGCTGGGCGATCACACTTGAGCATCACATCCTCTACACCACCGATGGTGGCGCGAGCTGGGAGGTGCAGCGCCGGGCGGGCACCGTTCGCCTGCGGAGTGCCTCCTTGCCCAAAGGGACCCAGGAGCAACCCGAGCCCATCGAACATCTGTTTTTCTTGAACGAGACGACCGGTTGGGCCTGGGGAGGCGGTCAGCGCCGCGCTGGCTTCTTCCAGCCCGGCCTGTTGTTGCGCACGGTGAACCGAGGGCGCATCTGGCGCGAACTGGGATATCCTTTTCAGAACGATCTGGTGGCCCTGCAATTTGTGGATATCGAGCGAGGCTGGGTGTGTGAAAACCTCGGACCTTGTTACCGCAGTGACGATGGCGGGCAATCGTGGGCCAAGATGCCTACGCGCGAGGGCTTGACGGTGAACGGCATGCATTTTGTCGACCGCCGCCATGGTTGGCTGGTCAGTAACGGTGGCACGGCGCTGAACACCACCGATGGAGGCGTCACCTGGAAACGTCGTCGCACGGGCGTTCGTCAGGATTTGCGTGATGTCTTCTTCCTCACGCCTC
This sequence comes from Acidobacteriota bacterium, assembly GCA_003696865.1. Lineage (GTDB taxonomy): Bacteria > Acidobacteriota > Blastocatellia > HR10 > J050 > J050. The sequence continues at coordinate 2,394 of RFHM01000229.1, forward strand.
GGTGGGGCTGGATCGTCGGCAATCAGGGGACGGTGCTGTTCACTTCAAATGGCGGCGATGATTGGACGCCGGTGAACGTCGGCGTTCAGGGAGATCTCACGCGGGTTCAGTTCGTCAGCCGCCGACATGGCTGGGTAGTGGGAAATAACGGGCTCATCCTGCACTATGTGCGGAAAGAATGAGTCCATGTCCTTCCGTCCGCGTATTGGAAAGAGCCCGGGGAACGCCGCTTCATAGCAGCGAGGCGATCACCTTCTCCAGCATGTTCTCGGGCATATATCCGACCTGACGCTTGGCGATGCGACCGCGGCGATCGATGAAATACGTGGTGGGAATGCTTCGAGGATGCCCGTATCGTCGTCGCACTTCGGACGTCGCCATGGCCACCGGATAGGGAATGCGATGCTCCTTGATGAAGGTCTTCACCACGTCGGGGCCGGCGTTGTCCAACGAAAGTCCTACAATCTCTAAGCCCTTCTCCCGATAGCGATCGTAGAGTTTCACCAGACCGGGAATCTCCATCCGGCAGGGACCACACCAGGTAGCCCAGAAATTGACGACGACGACCTTACCGCGGAGCTTGGAGAGTTGCACGACGCGCCCCTGGAGATCGGTGACGGCGAAATCGGGCGCCGGAGCACCCATCTTCGGAGGTTGGGCGGTGGGAATGGAAATCTTGATTTGCGGCCGGGCAGCGTCCGAAGACGTCGAGCGGCGAGCCGTCTCCGCCGCCGATTCCCCTCTCTCCATGAGAACCGCCGTCAACCCACCGGCGAGAGCGAGGACCACCAGGCCACCGATGATCCATGGCTTGCTGGCGAACCGGCGCTGGGGACGAGCGGATCTTCGAGCAGTAGATCTCGATCTCCGTCGCGTTCGGTTATGTCTGGTTCGACCCATGGCTGTCAGAGTATGGCAGATGAACGTTCATTCTGCAATGCGTCTGGCGCCATCATTCATCGATCATTCTCGGGCGGTCGCCGTTTCGGTGGAGGATATTCAGCTTCCACGATACTGCGTATGCCTCCCCGAGGCGTGAACTCGCCCTTGACGTGCGCCCACCGCGGCCGACAGGCCGCCACCACATCCCGAAGAATGCGGTTGACGGCATTCTCATAAAAGATACCCAGATTGCGGTAGCCGAGAATGTACATCTTCAGCGACTTCAACTCCAGACAGAGCTTATCGGGGATGTAGCGGATGGTGATGGTCCCGAAGTCGGGCAACCCCGTCTTGGGGCACACTGACGTATACTCGGGGATGACGATGGTGATCTCGTAGTTCTCGAACTGATTGGGCCAGCATTCGATGGGTGGCAGTTCCGCATCCAGACCGGCCCGGGCATGCTCTTCCGTATATTGACTCACCGATACTCACCTCCCTGCTCCCATGGATGTTGGATGATGACGCCGCCCGCCGACGGTGTCATCTCCGAGAACGGCTCTAAGCATACCGCACGCTGACCGACCTGTCCACGATCTCGCTCCCTCATCCGGCCTTCTCGGATGGCATCTCTGCTGGTGCGTCGGTGACCGTTTGATGATGGATCTTCTGGCGCAAGTACTCGGCGGCGGCTTCCGGCGGTGTGGGATTGATGAACAAGCCAGCTCCCCACTCGAAGCCGGCGATGCGCGTTAACCGGGGAATGATTTCGAAATGCCAATGATAATCGTAAGCGATCGAACTCCAGTAATCGGTATGTCCCGGTCGCTTGAAGGGCGGGGGCGCCGTATGAAGCACCAGATTATAGGGCGGGTCGTCGAGCAGCTCTTTCAAACTGAGCAAGGTGATTTTCAAAACGCGGGCCACGGCCATCAGATGCGCGTCAGAGAGGCTGGAGAAATCATGCCGATGCTCTTGAGGGAGGAGCCACATCTCGAAGGGGAAGCTGGAAGCAAACGGCGCCCAAACGAGGAAACTCTCGTCCTCGTAGATGAGGCGCTCGGCCAGGCGTCGTTCCTGGCGAATGAGATCGCAGATGAGGCAGCGCTCCTTGGACTGGTAGTGTTGCCGACACACGCGCAACTCCTCCTTGATCGTAGGGGGCACCAGTGGCGTGGCAATCAACTGCGAGTGCGTGTGCGTCAATGACGCGCCGGCAGCCAGATGATGATTCTTGAAGACGAGCACATAGCGCAATCGCTCGTCTCGATGCAGGTCGCGAATGCGCTCCCGATAGGTCATCAACACGTCTTTGATCC
>RFHM01000230.1 GCA_003696865.1 Acidobacteriota bacterium
AGCACGCCGATCTTGCCGCCCATATGAATGTACGATCCCACCATGCCCTCGGTCGTCGCCCGGCCGGCACGCTTGCGGGCTGAGGCCATTCCGCGCTTTCGCAGAATCTCTATGGCTTTCTCTTGATCACCTCCCGCCTCGACGAGGGCCGTCTTACATTCCATAATGCCGGCGCCCGTCCTCTCGCGCAGCGCCTTCACCTCTTGGGCTGAAATCTCCACCATGTTCGCTCCTCCACCTCGCGGTCAATGACTCTGTGATTGTCCCGTTGAGTGGCTTTCCGTCTGAGTATCCGACGTCGTTTCCGAACCGGGGGACGACGCATCACCTCCACCAGCCACCTCGGCAGCGGGTTGGGAAGGATCGGGGGGCGACGCTGTCGAGCCAGCCACCGGATCTCCCCGTTGAGGTTCTCGTTCCCCCGGGCTCGCCTGGGTCATGTCATTCACTTCGGCGTCCACTGTCGTGGCTGTCTCTACGGGTAAGGTGGCTGGAAGTCCTTCTTCAACGATTCCTCCTTCAGCCACGGCCGGCGCTCGACTGCCTCCCTTCTGCATCCCTTCTTCGACAGCCTGTTCGGCGAGCGCGGCCGCCTCGGTCTCTTGAAGAGGTGCAGGCGTTTCCGCTGAGGCCGCCGCTTCCATCGCCGCTTCTTCAGCCTCCTTCCTCATCTGCTGGCCGGCGAGAATGGCGTCGGCGATTTTGGATGCGAAAAGACGGACAGCGCGAAGAGCATCGTCGTTACCGGGAATTGGATAATCGATGCCCTCAGGATCGCAGTTGGTATCCACAATGGCGACAATGGGAATGCCCAATCGCTGCGCTTCGCGCACGGCGATCTGCTCTTTTTCCGTATCGATGACAAAGAGCACATCGGGGAGCCGATCCATGGTCTTGATCCCGGCGAAGTTCTTCTCCAATGCCGCTCGCTTGCGCTCGAGCCGAATCACCTCCTTCTTGGGAAGTTGTTCGTAACTCCCGTCTTCTTTCATCCGCTCCAGTTCGTGAAGCCGATCAATCGACTTCCGGATGGTCTGGAAGTTCGTCAGCAATCCGCCCAACCAGCGATGGTTGACATAGAACTGACCACAGCGCTCGGCCTCCTTGGCCACGGCCTCTTGGGCTTGTCGCTTGGTGCCAACAAACAGGAATCGCTTCCCTTGACTCGCCGCTTCGGTCACGAAGTTCACCGCCTCGCGAAAATAGCGCTGGGTCTTTTGGAGATCAATGATATGAATGCCATTCCGCTCACCGAAGATGAAATCCTTCATCTTGGGATTCCATCGGCGCGTCTGATGACCGAAATGGACGCCCGCTTCGAGCAACTCTTTCATTGTCACGGTAACCAACGTCTGCCCTCCTGGATTGGTTTTGTTACTCACTGGTTCGCACCATCGAGGGGCTCGACCGGTTCACCCCACTTACGGCAACCAACCCGTCGAACCAGCAATGGGATACACCCCCCAGGCCCAGAAGGCGAGGAACCCTCATTCCTCTTTCCATCCGATGCCTGGCATGGGGTCATAGGCAACCTTATCGTTTGGAATACTGGAAGCGCTTGCGAGCCCCAGGTTGTCCATATTTCTTGCGTTCTTTGACCCGAGGATCGCGCGTGACCAGTCCTGCTTCCTTCAGCTTCGGCCGCAGATCGACATTGTATTGAATGAGGGCCCGCGTCAGACCGTGCCGAATCGCCTCCGCCTGACCGGTGAGCCCGCCACCACGAGTTGTGATGTAGATGTCGAACTTGTTGAGCGTATCGGTCAACACCAATGGTTGACGCACGGCCGCTCGCCACCGTTCGAGGGGAAAATAGTCTTCCAGGCTTCGTCGATTGACGGTGATGCGCCCCTCTCCCGGACGAAGAAAGACGCGGGCGACCGATGACTTCCGCCGCCCCGTGCCGTAATACTGAATCTCTTCCACCATAACTCAGCTCTCACTCCATCTCGATCTTCAGTGGTTCTGGTTTCTGCGCCTGATGGGGATGTTCGCTCCCCGCATACACCTTCAACTTCTTGAACATCTTCCGCCCCAATTTCGTCTTGGGGAGCATGCGCCGGACGGCGAGTTCGATGAGGCGTTCGGGATGCTTTTGGAGTATCTGCTCGGCAGTGAACTCCTTCAGTCCCCCGGGATATCCCGAGTGGTGACGATAATATTTCGCCTTCCACTTGCGCCCGGTGAACTTCACCTTGGCCGCGTTGATGACGATGACATGATCTCCCATGTCCAGAAAAGGAGTGTACGTGGGCTTGTTCTTCCCCATCAAAATCGGCGCAATGCGAGAGGCCAACCTCCCTACGGTCAGCCCCTCGGCATCGACGAGATACCACTTGCGTTGCGATTCCAGATTCTTCCCCGTCGGAAAATATGTACTCATAGGCGTTCTACACTCGCTTACCCTTTCTCAAGACAAAATCCTAGCATAGCCAACTTACTCTATAGTGTCAAGTTGCCCGATTGGGCCGGTGCGTCCATCTGAGGCTCGCTGTGAGACCGAGCTACACCTCATTCCGATCGGCCGGAATGCCCTCACCGCGCGGGAAACCTCATTCCCGGCTTCGCCTGCACATCCTTCACAGGATCTATAGTCGCCAAGAGATTACTGGCTCCCAGGCTCACTCGGCATCCTTCCGTGGCCACGTGAAAACGCTTCCCATCCGGCGTCAGAACAATCCCTTGATCGTCCCCCCATCAACCTGAATCACCGCGCCAGTGATGTAACTGGCACGATCTGACGCCAGAAAAGCGACCAATGCGGCGAGTTCGCGCGGCTCCCCTAATCGGCCCATGGGGATGGCCGCCTCCCATCGCCGGAAAATCTCCTCGGGAGCGACGGACTGTTGTTCGGCCATGGCCCGCGCCAACTCCTCCACCCGCTCAGTCCGAGTGTAGCCAGGACACACACAGTTGACGGTGATATTCTCCCGGGCCAGTTCATTAGAAAGACTCTTGGCCAATCCGAGCACGCCGGCACGGGCGGTGTTAGAGAGGATGAGCCCATCGATTGGTTGTTTGGCGGCGATGGACGTGAGATAGATGATGCGACCCCACCGGCGCCGTCGCATATGAGGAATCACGGCGCGAGACAGATAAACGCTGCTCATGAGATTGAGTTCCAATGCTTGCCGCCAATGGGTCGCCGTGAAATCCTCAAAGAGCCCACTGGGCGGACCGCCAGCGTTACTCACCAAGATGTCCAGGCGCTGATAGCGCTGCATCGTCTTTTCGATCAACTGCTCCACTTGATATTCATCGGTCACATCAGCGACCACGGGGAGCACCTCGGCGCCCGTAGCTTCCCGGATATCAGCAGCCGCTTGTCGTAATCGCTCTTCATTGCGCGCA
>RFHM01000231.1 GCA_003696865.1 Acidobacteriota bacterium
GGGTTTATTATAGGGGCAGAAATTTCAGATTGGAGAGAGGCCGAAGCAGAGATGCCGGCGAGCGTCGGGTTCGCCCATGGTGAACTTTCACTCGAAGGATGAGATTCGTGAAAGAGGAGGAACGACGTCAATGATGGTGAACATATGGCTCGCTCTTTCCCTGTGTCTCCCGGCATGGCTCCCCCAGGAGCCTCCAGGACAAATGAGAATGCAGGTGATCGATTCTTCGGGCTTTGGCATCAGCATCTCTCGGGACCGCCCCTCGGCTCTGGTGACGTTCACGTTGCCGGATGATGTCGATGTCCAAGGACCGGCTTTTCTCATGTTTAAAGCGACCGGGGTGGATCTGGGATTCGATCGTATCTATCTCAACCCTCAGGTGCCCACGCCCGAGAATCCCATCTGCCAGTTCCCCGTCGATCCCAATTTCCATTACCTCGTCACCTACCTGGATGGTGTAGTCGGAGGAATGGATAAAGCCGGCTATGCGCTCGTTCGTCCGGGGCTGCTCCGCCCGGGGCTGAATCGGTTGTTGATATGCGAAGACGGGCACGAGGATGACGATGGCCTTTTCGACACCTTCGGCCTCAGCGAGATCATCCTGGTTTACACGATCACATCCGAGCGGTGAGGCACCATAAGGTTCAACCGGAATAGGCTTGCGAGGCATCGGCAAATTGTTCAACTTCACTGAGGGCAGACGGGCGCGTTCCAAGGTTGTACTCCGACAACCTCTACTATCGAATGAGGCAATCGAGAACTCCTTGACCCCATCGAAAACAGAGGGTGGCGCGAACTGGCAGCTTGCGCACCGCGTTTTCATCCCCTCGGTGTGGCTCGGGCGCGCCATGCCCGATTGAGTGGTTGGTGACACCAATCGGGAAGGGCCCGGTTGGGCTTCGCCATGCGGAATGTCTTTTCCCGAACCATTGACCCATGACCGCCGTGAAATAGAGCAGTTGCCGTTTGCTCCTATTTTTGCTACTGTTTGTCGATGATGGAGGATGCAGCCGTTCTCGTCGAGGTCACGCGAGGGGACATCGTCGAATCGCGACATCGCGGGATGATCGCCGTCGTCACTGGTCAGGGCGATGTGATCGCCCGTTTGGGCGATATTGAGTTCGTCACATTTCTGCGCTCTTCGGCCAAGCCCTTTCAAGCCATTCCACTCGTGGCCAGTGGGGCATTCGCTCATTTCGGATTGAGCCAGCGCGAATTGGCGCTCATCGTAGGCTCGCACAGCGGACAGTCGATCCACACGGAGGCCGTCTCCGGCCTGCTGGCCAGAATCGGGCTGGATGCTTCGGCGCTCAAATGCGGCATCCATCCACCACTGGATCGAGAGACGGCCGACCGGTTGGGCCCCGAAGGGGCCACCGTCCTGCACAACAACTGTTCGGGCAAGCACGCCGGCATGCTCGCCCTCTGTCGATTCCTCGGTCACGACCTGACCAACTACGATCATCCGGATCATCCGGTGCAACGACAGATCTCAAAGTATGTGGCTCAATTCGCGGCCATCGAGCCTGAAGCTATGGCCACCGGCGAGGACGGCTGCGGCGTTCCGACCTTCGCCGTGACCATCCGTCAGATGGCGTTGATGTATGCTCGGCTCGTCGCTCCCCTGGACGGGGAATGGGAAAAACCGGTCGTCGATGCCTGCGCCCAGATCGTGAAGGCCATGCTCGCGTTTCCGGAAATGGTCGGCGGCACACGAGGGCGACTGGATACCGAGTTGATGAACCTCGCTCGAGGACGACTCATCGCCAAATTGGGAGCCGAGGGCGTTTATACGGTGGGCGTGCGGCCAGACGAGCAATACCCTCACGGTCTGGGCATAGCCGTGAAGATCGAGGATGGTGATGATCGGCGCGTGCGCGGCATGGTGCTCATCGAAGTCTTGCGGCAGCTCGACCTGCTCGATGAAGCCCAACTCGCCGCTTTGGAAGGCCAACGGCACCGTCCGGTGAAGAATCATCGTGGCGAAACGGTGGGGCATATCCGGCCCGTCTTTCGACTCTATTGAAACCGGCCAGGTCGCGTATGTTGCGCTCGATGAGATCTCGCATTCTTCCTCGCCGTTGAGCGCGAGGTTCGACGTGGGACGCCGAGTCGGCAAAGCAAGCGGACACGGTTTGAATCATGAATGAACGAATTCGCGCTTTGTTTCCCGTGACGCGGGAGTACATCTACCTCAATCACGCCGCCATTGGGCCGCTTTCGACTCCCGTCGTCAAGGCCATGCAAGCGTATCTCATCGAAGCGAGCCGGGAAGGATCGCTCAAATGGCCCATCTGGATGAAGGAAGCCGAAGGCGCCCGTCAGCGTGCGGCGCAACTCATCGGCGCACAGCCCCATGAAATCGCTTTCATGCGCAATACGTCGGATGGCCTGGCGGCCATTGCCAATGGTCTTGACTGGCGGCCCGGCGATAACGTGGTCGCCTGCGATTGCGAATTTCCGGCCAACATCTATCCCTGGATGCGCCTGGCCACACGGGGCGTGGAACTCCGCCTGGCTCACGAGCGCGACGGACGTATCGCATTGGACGATCTCTTCGCTCTGGTGGATGATCGCACCCGCGTCATCACCGTCAGCTTCGTCCAATTCGGCAGCGGATTCCGCATGGATCTGGGCGCCATTGGCGCATTCTGCCGGGAACGTCGCATTCTGTTCGTCGTCGACGCCATTCAGGGACTCGGTGCCTTGTCGCTGGACGTGCACCGCGATCGTATCGACGCCCTGTCGGCCGATGCCCATAAATTCCTCCTGGGACCGGAGGGCATCGCCATCCTGTTCATCTCCGAGCGCCTGTTGGATCGCATCGAACCCACGGTCGTCGGCTGGACCTCGGTGAAATACGATTTCGACCGGCTGCTCGATTACCGGCTGGAGTACCGTGACGGCGCGGCGCGGTTCGAGCCCGGCTCGCTCAACACCATTGGCGTTCGCGGGCTGCGGGCCGCCCTCGATCTGCTCCTGGACACGGGCATCGAGCGCATCGAGTCGTATCTGTTGGGATTGACCGAGTATCTGGCCGAAGGGCTACGAGCCAAAGGGTACCATCTGGTCAGCTCGCGACGACCGGGCGAAGCGTCGGCCATCGTCTGTTGCACGCACGAGCGCTACCGGGCGTCCGAACTCTGCCAGCGGTTGGCCGAGCGCCGGATCATCACCAGCCATCGATTGGGCCGGCTGCGCATCTCGCCGCATTTCTATAATACTCGAGAGGAGATCGACGTCCTCCTCGATGCGCTCCCCTGAAGCCGCGGCACAGGCGATCGAACCTCTCCCAATGACCGGTCGTCACCCTTCCACTTTCCCCAGCAGATGGCGGCGAATATGGGGAGGGAGGAAGTACTCTGAGACTCGACGCATGGTATGAATGAGCGTCACGATGTCTCCCTCTCCTTCCCAATGCTCGCGCAAGGGAGCCTCGCCGGCGCGATAGAGGAGGCGCGTGAGGGCCAAGGCGATCAAGAACGCATCGTCAACCAGGCCGAAAAAGGGGATGAAATCGGCGATCGTATCGATGGGCGTCAACGTGTATACGAGCGCGGCGGCGAGGATGGCTTTATCCACGCCCGAGACGCGCCGATCACCGAGGAGGCCAATGATCAATCTCAGGAACTGAGGAATCAATCGAAGGAGTCTCCGCATCTTCTGCCGCAATCGGCGCTTCTCTTTCCTGTTCATCATCTCTCGCTTTCGCGTCCCATGGAGGATGGACCCGGATGCAGCCCGATCCCCCAAGGGATGAAGCGCCGCGTCGCGCTCCGCGCCCAGGCTCGACGACTCAGATCTCGATCTCGATATCATCGCCCTGCACTCGCACCGTGTAGGTCGCCACGTCCGATTGAGCGGGTGGACCCAATACCTCTCCGGTAGAGATTTTGAACCGGGCGCCGTGCCACGGACAGGTCACTTCATCGCCATCGATCATGCCCTCGGCCAGCGGACCGCCCACATGCGTACAGGTGTTTTCAATGGCATAGTATTGGCCATCGACGTTGAACAGGCCGATGACCGTGCCTTTCACTTCCACCGTCTTGGCTTCTCCCGGCCCAATTTCACTCGTTTTGGCGACTTTCACGAATTCTCCCATGATTCTCCTCCATGGAAAAGAGTTTCCGACGTTCAATGACCTTCTTTCGACGCTCGACCCAGTGGAACATGTAAGATACCTGCTCCCACCATCCTCGTCAAGAACACGGCATTCCCGCTCACGAGGATGAACACATCCTGTACCGGCTTCGCCGTCGGGGAATGTCTCCTTCTCCTTCCCAATCGGTGGGGGACTAGGGTGTATCCTGATGATGAAGAAAAGCCGTGGGGAATGGGCTCAACCAGAGGGCGCGCCCATTCCCCACCGGCACGGCTCGCGCCGGAAGAGCAACCGCTCGCTACCCTTGCACCGCGCTCACCGGAGCGCGGCCCACCGGGCATCGGCGACGCTCAGCAGCAGGAAAGCGCGAGCCGAGGTGGCTGTAGGAAGTCCGGTATCGAGCTGAAATCCTCCCGCCCGCTTCCCTTGCGTCAGTTGCCTGGCCTGGAGCGCCTCCAACACCTTGGCGTCCAGTTGAGCCAACGTCGATCCACCGAGTAATCGGGCCAGGACCATGTTCATCGTCAGAGCCTCCAGGTGCTCCGGCCCGGTCACAACGGGTTGCGCCTCGGTCAGCCTGGCGGCCAGCGTGCGCGTCACCTTCGATGGGAGCGAGCGCCCGGCGAGCATCTGGATGAGGCGGCGCTCCAAAGAGGACATGGAGGACGTCGTTCTGGCGGCGCGCGCCGCCGCCGAGAAGACGCCGTCGTCCACGGACAGCCCCGCCCGTTGGGCGCTCCTTGTGGCCAGCAGTGCCCAGGTGGTCGCCGCCGCGTCGATCGGGCCACCGATGTGATCGGGCCACAGCCCTCGATCCACTCGCAGTTTCAATAATCGATCGAGCATCTCGGTGACCACCGTTCGATATCGGGAACCGTGCGTTGCCGCGAAGCTCTCGGCCATCGCCCACGTCGTCAGAGCGTGCGCCTCGACGCCGCCTTGAGAACGGAGGAACTGGTCCCACAAGGGCGTTTTCAGCGTGCGAATGAGGTAGTCCAAAGCGCGTCGCACCTGAGCCTGATAAGGGCCGGCACGATCGGTGTACCCATTGGCCAAGTAGGCGAGCAAGGCCATGGCCGTCGTCTGAATGGCGCCGACCGTCGGTTCCCTTTGCGCGCCATCCGTCCACACGCCGTCGACCCGTTGATGACGGAGCAGGTAACGGGCCACCGCTCGCCGGCGATCTTCTTTCGTCGCCAGCACAACGGCGCGGCGCGCATGATGCGAAGAGACAGTGGGTGCGGGACTCGGCATGGCCATTGGTGGACCGGCGTGAGCGCGAGCGCTCTCGGCCACGACGCCGCCGATGACCCCACCGGCAACGTCTCGAGCAGGAACCGCCGGGAAAGCCTTGGACATGACGGCGCTCCCTGCCGGCACTCGCCGCTCTCGGCCGAACACGGCTTCATAATCCCATCCTTCGGGCAGAGGCACGGGAACGACGACGGTTTTGGGCGGGCCTCCCTCGGCTGAGCGCACCGTCTTCTCCTCGACGGCGACAAAGGACGTGAAGGGGCTCATGAGCTTATGGGTCAAGGCCAACTGGATGATCTCCTGCTTGGCCACCTCATCATCGGGATGCGCCACCAGCCGATCGCTCAGTTCCTCGATGCGCGCGCGCGCCCACAGCGTCGAGAGGGTGAGGAGATCGGCCGTCGAACGATCGAACGACATCCGCAGGGATCGCTCAACGGGACCGGCGACGCTGCGACCGCGGAGCTTGATCGTCCCGGCTTCCGGACGCGAGACCCTCCCCACGAGCACCAGCGGGCGGGCGAGAAAGAGGTCGGGCAACGGCGTCGGATACACTCCATCGACGCTGAGGCCGCCCCAATCCACGCTCACGTCGGTGAGGACCGGCGATGCGATGCGGTTCTGAAAACGAGTGATGACCTCTTCCAAATCCTGGCTGGGTAAGACGAATTCGAACGTGCCGCGACCAAACTCGGCCAGCTTGCGCAGGAGATAATCGTTGGGAGCCGTATCCACACCAAACGTATAAATTCGCGCCCGACCCATCCGTTGCTTCACCGCTCGCAGAATCTGCGCCTCGTTTCCCACCTGACCATCGGTCAGGAAGACAATGAGGGGGAGTCGAGACTCATCGTGCGGTTGGTTCAAAGCGTGGAGTAGCGGCGGGAGCATCACCGTACCCCCGCCGGCGCGAAGCTTATCAATGAACACATCGGCGCGATCGACGTTCTCTTGCGTGAAGGGAACCGGATGAGGCGCGAACGCCGAGAAATCGTTAGAGAACCGGATGATGTTGAATGCATCTTGCGGATTGAGCCCGTGAATCAACGCCCGCAAGGCGTTTTTGGCCTGCTCGATCTTAGCTCCGGTCATCGATCCGGAAGTATCGATGATGAACGTGATCTCCTTGGATTGAATATCATCGACCACATAATCGACCGGCGGCATGACCATCAACAGGAAGTACCCCTTCCCATCCTCGCCTCGAGCCGTCAATACCGTCGTCTGGATGCGATCGCCGGCGAGCTTGTATTCGAGCACGAAGTCTTTGTTGGGAATCTCATCCTTTCGAACGAGTTCCACGCGATAGTGACCGGGGCCGAGTTCGGCCATCGAGATGCGATGCGAAGGGCACTGCAGATGCTGGATGGGGAGCCCCGATTCGATATCCACGCTCAGACTGATATTGTATCCCGGCCGCGTCTCGGGTTTGAGCACGGGGGGCGTCACCCGCGAGGCGTCGGGGACATCGGTCGTATCCGGCGACCATCCCGTCCCTTGCTTCCCCGTCGGCTCCCCGGGGATGAATCGAGGAGCGACGACCATGGGGAAGCGCAACCGGAATCCCCCATCATCATAAGGTAACACCTGGAAGAAATGGAGTCGAATGCGTACCTCGTCGCCCGGCGCGATGTTGGCCACCGAGGTGGTGAAGATATTGGGGCGCTCCTGTTCGAGTAGACCGGCCCGACGTCCCGTCCGTTTGGCCTGTTCATACAAGCGTCGCGCCTCCTCCCGCCGTTTGACGACCCGTCGGATGATCCGATCGCCGATCTTCATGCTCATGTCATACACGGCGGCCTGTGCGGGCAACGGGAAGGTATATACGGCTTCGATCCGCTCTTCCAGGGGATTGGTGAAGACCTGCTCGACCTGCACGGACGCCACGAGCCCGGTGATGTGGATGCGGACATCCGTATGTTTGAGCGGGAGCGGCTTCTTCCCATCGACGAGCAAATCACCAGCTCCCACCCAAGCGGGCTCCTTCTGTCTGGCCTCGATGCGACAGCCGAGCGCGAGCGCGGTAATGACGAAGCTCAAGACAATGAATTTCATCTGACACTCTCCATCAAAAATTGGTCACGTGAAACGTCACCTCGAAGACGCGTTCCACTGATTCTCACCGAAAGCCCCACAGGGGGGCTTCCGATGGCTGGGCCCTCCAACGACGTCGAGGGCTCGGTGCCACTCCGTTCATCCTCACTGGCGGGCGATGGACCAGGACGGGCCCGTTTGGCCCCTCTCCCGTTTTCCCCCACCCGCCGTCTGAAGATGCTCACACCATAATGGACACGCGCCCTCGCTCTCCAGTTCCATATTATTTTCCCGATCGGCCTGCTCTCTGCCCGGTTGACGCTCATCCCCGAGAAAGAGTAAAGTATTGTGTTGCATTTATTTCAGGTTCTGCGCTTGACACTGGAGGGAACCGGAGAGGGATGATCCAGGAGAAACGCTGGCGCTTGCGCTCTCAGAATCATACTGCCTGCCGCCGACTCACCAGTGAGTTGGGGATTTCGCCCATTGTGGCTCACGTTCTCTGCAACCGAGGCACTACCGATCCGGCCGCCGCGTACCGGTTCCTCCATCCGCGGATTGAAGATCTCCACGATCCCTTTCTCATGACCGGCATGCGCCAGGCCGTGGACCGCATCATGCGCGCTATAGCGCACGGAGAGAAGATCATCATCTACGGCGACTACGATGTGGATGGAACGACGAGCATCGTGATTCTGAAAAAGACTCTGGAGATGCTCGGCGCCGAGGTCTCGTATCACCTGCCCGAGCGGCTGGTTGATGGATATGGGA
>RFHM01000232.1 GCA_003696865.1 Acidobacteriota bacterium
CCTCAACGCTCCATATCGAGGTTTGAGCGTCGGAGCTTGAAGGGCGCGACGACGAGCCACCGCTCGATCGGCACTGACCGAGCCGAGATCTCGATCATGACCGGATGGAGTTGGTTCCTCCCTGGATGGCTCTATTGCGCGCACGCTCGTACCACACAGGGGGCAAAACTGCTCCGAGGGATCTAAGGGAACTCCGCAATCGGGATTGGGACAGTTCATTTTGACCTCCTTTCATCGTCTGCTTCACGCCCCATGAGTGGTGGCATATTTTTCGCTCACGCCAGAGATCATCTTGATGGCTCGCCAGACGGCTTCCATTCGACCGCTGCACAAGAAGGCCTCCCCATCAATGACGAACCCTTTCCGCTTGTAGACGCGGACCCACCAGAGGAGGAAGAGAAGCAGCGTGGCTCCGAAAGTGACGAAAGCCAGGAGGCCACAGATCACCAAGACGATGATCAACTCGATGTGTGATGGCTCCTCGAAGCGTAGGTGATGAATGGGAAGGGAGAAGCTATGGAGAACCTTCGCGCCCCCGGTCGCCTCCTGAAAAAAGTAATGGCCTATCACCAGCGCCAGCACCCGATGATCAGTCAGGGCGATCCACACGCGCGTGGGCTTGAAGATTCCCGTGCGACCGAGATAGAACGTCTCCTGGAGTTCTTCATCCTCATGCAGGAATCGAGCGAAGAGGCGCTGATCTCGCGTCTCTTTCGATGGATGGGTCGGATACGTTCCCGGTTCCTCCACCAGCGCGGAGGACGTTGGCTCTCCTTGGAGAGGAGTGCCCGTCAAGGGACAGAATCTGGTGTGTGGCGAATGTGTTTCTCCACAATGTGGACAAACGTTGGTCATGATCGTTCACCTCCTGTTGTGTATTCTCGCCCCCTGCGAGTTGACCGATGAGTCGGAGGGCATGAGCACTTGCTCGGCGCGCCCGGTCAATATCCGAAGCTCGGACACGGACTTCGCCGAGTCACCCCGCAACTACTCGAAGATCATTTCAGATCCAAAAGCCCGACCGCTGAACCCCAAGCGCAATATGACGAGGACTTGGACGTCTATCCAGGATCGGCGTGGGGATCGCTGGCTGGAATCATGGTACCGGATCGGTTCACCCGCGAATGATCCTCGCGCCTTCATCGAGCATACCGGCTGATTCGTACGTTATCGATATACCAGCCTTCGGCATCATTTCGCCAGGCGTCCAGCGTATCAAAATAGAACTGGATTCGAATCGAGCGACCAGCGAATGCCGAGAGATTGATTCTCTCGCGTTCGAAGCCTCCAACTGTACCATTGATTACGCACGCCACCTGCGTCACCTCTCCGGTCGCCACGTCGATCACCCTCACATAGCCATTATCGAAGAAACGACTGGCATCCTCGGTCCGCATGAAGTGATCGAACTCCAGCATGAGACCGCCTCGTCCGGTGATTCTGGGAAGGTCGATCACTGGCGAAGTGAGGGCACCGAAGTTCCGTTGACCGGTATCGTAGGTTCCAGTACTCTCCCGTCCATAGTACCAGGCCGTTGACCCACGTCGATCCGACTGATGCCAGAGTGCCTGGCCGCGATGTCCATCGTCCCCTTCAATCGTCCACCCGTTGCTCCCCGACTCCATATCGTCGAAGAAAATCGTCTCCCGATCGGGAAGCAGAGGATCGGAGGGAGTATCAAATGCCTGGAAGACGATCGTATCGTTACCATCGCCGGCTTGGGCTGAGACTCCCATACCTCGAGCGGCGAAGACGGTCCAGATGGTCGCCACATTCGCTCCTTCATTGGAAGCCACATCGGCGAGTAAGATGGCATCGCGACCGTCCAACATCGACGGGATCGACGGAGTGAGCTTGAGCGCGTCGGTGATCAACTGTTCGAATGTCGCTCTGCCTAACCGGGTGCGCAGATCCCAGAGGACCGATGCCCAGATCTCCCCATCCCAATGCACCTGGGGAATGAATGTGCGGTCCAAATGGATGCCTCCGATGTCATCACTGAAGAAAGTGCTGACCGGCCCGAATCGATTTCCCAGATCTCCGTACATTAATCGACTCCGAGCGTAATTGACGGTGCGAATCCCGGTCTCCGGATCTCCCGTGCTGTATTCGCCGGTGATGGGATCATCGGTGATGCTGACCGAGTAGATATCGCTCCATCCCTCAGCCATGGCTCCACTCTGCGTACCAAACAAGGCGGTGACATCGAACGGATTTCCGACCAGACGAGTGGTCAATCCATGCACATACTCATGATAGATGATGTCGGCATCCAGATCTGAATCTACCTGGCGGAATGGCGGATCGGTGAAGAAGGAATAACCCGTAAAAGGAGCCCGTCCATCTTCCGGAGTACCGAAGAATGCATTATTGAATCCGCTATGTTGAGGTGCAGCAAAAACTGGATCATTGCCGAGGCCACCTCGACCGAAATTGTCGAACTGGAAGTTCCCCGCCGGTTCGTCGAATCCTAACTCGTAAAGATAGTCGTGCATGAAGTTGAGGTGGTAGAAGAGATTGGTGATGGCGACGTCCAGCTCGCGTGTGGGGAATTTCTCCGCAAATCCATGACGCTGACCTCTGATCGGGACCTCAGCGCTGAAATCAACTGGTTGGAGCTCAAACGCGCGCCAGCCACGACTCAAGCCGACCAGGGCGTCGGACAGGCCCACGCGGACGAAAGC
>RFHM01000233.1 GCA_003696865.1 Acidobacteriota bacterium
ATCTGGGCCAGCGAAAGATGATCGATCTGCGCGCCGGAGCCACTGAGAAGCCGGAGCGGCAACGGGTATTGGTCGTCGATGACGAAACATCCATAGTCACCTTGCTCACCACGGTGCTCACCAGGGAAGGGTTCGAGGTGGAGGGCGTCCATGATGGCCGCAGCGCCCTTCAACGGATTGAGTCCGGGTCGTTCGATCATATTCTGCTGGATATCAAGATGCCCGATCTCGATGGGAAGCAGATTTATCAACTGGTCAGAAACCTCGATCCTCAGATGGCCGAGAGGATCGTGTTCATCACCGGAGATGCCTCATCACCGGAGACATTCGATTTCATCCTGGGGACGGGCAATAAATACCTGAAGAAGCCGTTCACCTTGCAGGAGATCAAAGCCGTTTTGGTTCCCTTCTTGAGAAATTACGCCCCCGCTTAGTCTCGGGCTCCCGTTGCCTCTGTTCGCCTGCTCGAGATGCCGTTTC
Source organism: Acidobacteriota bacterium (assembly GCA_003696865.1). Classification (GTDB taxonomy): domain Bacteria; phylum Acidobacteriota; class Blastocatellia; order HR10; family J050; genus J050. The sequence continues at coordinate 481 of RFHM01000233.1, forward strand.
GATGAACGCTCTCGGGAGCCTGATCCTCCCCCGTTTTCGCTCCATCCGGCCACTCCCCATCCGAAAAATCTTTCACCGTGGGAGGGGCTTATGCTAATATCTCCAGTCGTCATCTTGCATGCCGGAGGACGCGAAGCCGACCAGGAGCCAAAGCCAAAGGAAGCGGCCGATGGATTTGAACATATCGCAACTCTGCGCCAGTTGTGGAAAGCCGGTGGATTGGGGATCGGAAGCGCTCCCGTTGTGCTCTGAGTGTCGCCAGCGCGGTCTCACCCCATCCCATTGGGAGCAGCCCTCGCCGTCCCCATCACCATCTCCCCGACCTCCGTGGAATCTGTCGGCGGCATTGACCGTGCTCTTGTTCTTCATGTTGGCCATGTGGTTCATTCCGGCCTTCGCCATAGGCATCTGGGCAGAATTGAAGGGGCTCTCCATAACGCCGACCAACGTGGAACAGCTCATGCGCAATCCCCAGGCCAATCTGGTGGGGATTATTTCGGTGTTTGGCGTGCATGTGCTGACGTTGTTCATCGCCTGGACGGTGGTCACGGGATGGGAACGACGATTCACCGAAGTGATCGACTGGTCCTGGCATCGGCGGTTCCGATTCTCTCATGCCCTCATCACCGTGGCCCTTTTGTACGCGACGACCTGGATACTGGACTTTTTCCTGGAAGGCGCGGAGACCGATTTCGATAAACTGCTTCGCACGTCGCAGGCCGTTCGTATTGCTGTCTCAGTGCTGGCGGTGGTGTCCGCTCCGTTCGTGGAAGAACTCGTCTATCGAGGGATCATCTATCCGGCTGTAGAAGCGCGGTTCGGTCGACTGATAGCTATTCTGACCGTGGGTGGAGTTTTTGCGCTGGTGCACTTCCCTCAGTATTGGGGGAGCATGCTGATCCTGGTTTCACTGACCATTTTGAGTTTCGTCCTCACAGCCATTCGGGCCTATACGGGGAAATTGTTGCCCTGTTACATCGTTCATCTCCTTTACAATCTGGTCGGCGTGACGTTGATTTTGACCGGCTATGGGCTGACCGTGTGATGGGGGCATACTCTCGACGTCCCCGGCTCGTTCAGAGGTGATCGGGCCCCGCCTCCACCTTCGCCGTGCTTGACATTCTCTGGAACCTTCCAGTAGTTTGTTTTGTTTGGAGGCGAATGGGGCCTGGTGGCTCTCGCGGGCTTCAAACCCGTTGGGATTCACTGAGAGGTGGATCCGGTGAGTTCGATTCTCACACGCCTCCGCCAAGAGGGGACCAGAACGTGACCTATCGCGTTCGGATCGACAATTGGTGACCTGGTGAGCGAACTGTTAGATTGGATGACATTGAGCTTCGTCACGGGCGTGGGTTCGCGCCTGGCGGCTCGTCTGCTCGATCGTTTTGGAACGCCTCGAGCGATCTTGACGGCCTCGCGCGCCGCTCTTCAGGAAAGCGGGCTGAGTGGCGAACAGATCGAACATCTATCGTCCCATGCGCCCTGGCGCGAAGCCGAACGACAGCTCAAAGGGATCGAGGCCATGGGGGCGGAGGTCTTGGTGTGGAGTGACGCTCGCTATCCGGCCTTGCTCAGGGAAATCTATGATCCGCCGCTGGTGCTGTACGCCGCAGGTCAAATCGATGAGGTCCTTCAGCGACCGAGCCTGGCCATTGTGGGGACGCGCCGGCCATCGACATACGGCGCCAATGCCGCCGAACATCTGGCTCGGGATCTGGCCTGCCGGGGTCTGGTGATCGTTTCGGGGTTCGCTCGGGGCATCGATGCCGCCGCTCATCGCGGCGCCTTAGAGGCCAACGGGAAAACCGTTGCCGTGCTGGGAACGGGATTGGATGTCACCTATCCCTGGGAGAATCGGAAATTGGTCGAGGCCATTCGCGCCAATGGTGTTCTGTTGACCGAATTCGCGTTGGGGACGCCGCCCGTTCCCAGGAACTTTCCCTTCCGTAATCGACTCATTAGTGGATTGAGCTTGGGCGTCATGGTCGTGGAAGCCGCCGAACATAGCGGTTCGCTGATTACTGCTCGTCTGGCTGTGGAGCAGAATCGCGAAGTGTTCGCCGTCCCCGGCAACATCACGTCGAGTAAGAGTTTCGGCCCCAATTATCTCATCAAACAGGGGGCCAAACTGGTTCAGACCTGGCGCGATGTGGTCGAAGAGTTCCCCTATGATGTTCGAAAGGCGTTTTTGACCGAGGAGGAGGGGGTTCCCGGTGAGCAGACCCAGCAACCTGCCTTGGTGCTCAGTGAAGAGGAGACCAAAGTGGTCGATCTCCTCTCGACCGATACGCCCGTTCATATGGATGAGCTGTTGACCCGAAGTGGTCTGCCCTCGTCCGAACTCATGCGCGTCCTGCTGGATCTGGAAATCAAGGACGTCATCAAGCAACTTCCGGGGAAAAATTTCGTCAAGAAGCTCTAGCCATGGCCAAGAATCTCGTCGTCGTCGAATCACCGGCGAAAGCCAAGACCATCAATAAATATCTCGGCCGCGATTACAAGGTGATGGCATCGATCGGCCACATCAAGGATCTCCCAGAAAAGGAGTTGGGCGTCGATATCGACGATGATTTCACCCCCACCTATGTCGTCATTCCTGATAGTAAGAAGCGGAATAATCGCAAGATCCTCCGCCAATTGAGGGACGCGGCCGCCAAGGCGTCGGCCATTTACCTGGCCGCTGATCCAGACCGCGAGGGCGAAGCCATCTGTCAACATTTGAAGGAAGAACTGGTTCGCCCGGGCGAGAATAAGCCCGTGTATCGCGTTCAATTCAACGAAATCACCAGAGATGCCGTGCGCCGAGCGTTCCAGCATCCCGGCGAGATCGACCGAAACCGGGTCGAAGCTCAACAGGCCCGGCGCGTTCTGGATCGACTGGTCGGCTACCAGGTGAGTCCACTGTTATGGAAGAAAGTGCGTCGAGGACTCTCGGCCGGGCGGGTACAGTCGGTCGCCCTGCGGCTGGTCGTCGAACGCGAGCGGGAGATCGAAGCCTTCGTTCCCACCGAATACTGGACGCTCAAAGCGCATCTCAGCGCGACGCATCCTCCTTCATTTCAAGCGCGGTTAGTGGGCGGGCGGAAAGGAAAACGGACATGGACGCTCAAGACCGGTGACTTCGATAAGCCCCTGAAGAAGAACGAAGTTCATATCAAGAGCGAGGCCGATATGCAGGCCATCGTCGCGGCGGTGGAGAGAGCCGAATTCCTCGTGCGTTCGGTCGACGTCAAGGAGAAAAAGCGCTACCCGGTTCCCCCGTTCACCACGAGCAAGTTGCAGCAGGAAGCGGCGCGTAAACTGCGTTTTCCCGTGGCCAAGACGATGCGCCTGGCGCAAAAGCTCTATGAGGGAGTGGATGTCGGCGATGAAGGGACCGTCGGGTTGATCACCTATATGCGTACCGATTCCACGCGCGTCTCCGAAAATGCGCTCGATGAAGTCCGTCAGTTCGTGGACGAACATTACGGTTCGGAGTACCTTCCGGCCAGGCCCAATATCTATCGGTCGAAAAAAGGCGCTCAGGACGCTCACGAAGCGATCCGCCCCACCTCCGTCCGCCGTACGCCTGAATCCCTCAAACCCTATTTGAGCAAAGACGAGTTGGCTCTCTATCGGCTCATTTGGCAGCGGTTCGTCGCCTCGCAGATGAATCCCGCCATCTTCGATCAAACGACGATCGAGATCGAAGCCGGTGAGTATCTGTTTCGCGCCAGCGGCTCGGTGTTGAAATTCCCCGGATTCCTGGCCGTCTACGAAGAAGGGAAGGACGAACCGGCTCAGGAAGAGGACGAACAAGCGGCCACGCTCCCTCCGGTCCAGCCCGGCGAGAAGTTGACGTTGAACGAGTTGAAACCGGAACAACATTTCACGTCGCCGCCGCCTCGGTACACGGAAGCGACGTTAGTGAAGGCGTTGGAAGAATACGGTATCGGTCGCCCTTCAACCTACGCGCAAATTCTCAGCGTCATCCAGGATCGCGCCTATGTGGAGAAGGTGAAGAATCGACTCAAGCCCACCGAGCTGGGGATGGTGGTCAATGACCTGTTGGTGGAGAGCTTCAATGACCTGTTCAATGTCACTTACACGGCTCGGATGGAGGAGGAGTTAGACGAGGTCGAAGAAGGTCGATTGAAGTGGGTCGACGCTGTGCGCGAATTCTATCAGAAGTTCGCCCGCGATCTCGCTCTGGCCGAGAAGCGGATGGATAATCTGAAGAAGGGGATTCCGTCCGACGAAGCCTGTCATCAATGCGGCTCCCCCATGTTGCTGAAGATTGGTCGGTACGGCCGGTTCCTCGCCTGCACCAATGCCGAGTGTGGGGCCACGCGGAAAGTGAGCGAGGGAACCGAGTCGGAGGCGGATGACGCCAACCAGTATGCCGATGCCACCTGTCCCAATTGTGGGCGTCCCATGACCGTCAAGCGGGGGCGCTGGGGCGAGTTTCTCGCCTGCACCGGCTATCCAGAGTGTAAGACGACGCAGAAGATCAAAAAAGATGGAGAGTTGGGCGCCGTCGATAAATTGCTCGACGAGACTTGTCCCGAGTGCGGCAGTCAGCTCATGCTCAAGCATGGACCCTACGGACCCTATATCGCTTGCCGCCGAAGACCGGAATGCTCCTACATTAAGCAAGAAACGCTGGGCATCGCTTGTCCGCGAACCAATTGTCAAGGTGAGTTGATTCAACGTCGCTCTCGCCGAGGTCGTCTCTTCTATGGGTGTACCCAATACCCTCAGTGCGATTTCACCGTTTGGGATAAGCCGATTCCGGAAGAATGTCCCCAGTGTGGGGCGGCCTTCCTTCTGGAGAAGACGAAAGGAGGGACGCTCATTCGATATTGCCACGACAAGGAATGCGGATATCGAACCACAGAGGGTCCGTCGCCGCCCCAGTCCCAAGCAACGAAGGCCTCAGACGATCTGGCCTGAGGGCAGGCTCGCGACGTCTCCTCTGAAAGACGAGCGACCTGACGCACATGAAGGGTTTTGATGAGCTCACGTTCATTATTGAGGGGCGTGTCGCCCATCCAATCACTCGCCGTGATTCCATCATACGGGCGAAGGAACCGATTCACTCGTGGTCGAGTCCTCGTCGACGTCGGGCGGCGCGCACGGTGTTTTTCATGAGCATGGCGATGGTGAGCGGTCCGACGCCTCCGGGGACGGGGGTGAGATAGCCGGCCACTCGGCTGACACTTTTGGGGTGGACGTCGCCCACCAACGTGTATCCTTTCGTCTTCACCGACTGGCGTCGTTTCTCATCGGGGCCGAACAGTTCTTCGACTTCGGCGAGATCGGTCACTCGATTGATCCCCACATCGATGACCACGGCCCCGGGTTTCACGTACTCGGCGGTGACCATCGCTTTGCGTCCCATCGCACTCACCAGAATGTCAGCTTCTCGCGCCACCGCGGGGAGATCGCGCGTTCGAGAATGGCAGACGGTGACCGTGGCATGTCGATGCATGAGAAGAAGGGCCACAGGCTTGCCGACGATGTTGCTTCGCCCGAGAATGACGGCCCGTCGGCCCTCGACGGGAATATCGTACCGGTCCAATAACTCGACGATGCCCGCCGGCGTGCAAGGGACGAGCGTGGGTCGGTTCTGAACCAATCGACCGACGTTGAGCGGATGGAATCCGTCCACGTCTTTGGTGGGGTCCACGGAATCCAGGACGCGAACGGTGTCGATGTGCGGGGGGAGTGGGAGCTGGATCAGGATGCCATCGATGTCGTCCTTCTCGTTCAACCAGGCGATCAATTCCAGGAGTTCATCGGTCGTCGTTTCGTCCGGTAATTCGTGCTTTTCCGAATAGATGCCCAGTTGCTGGCAGGTTTTGACCTTGTTGTTGACATAGATCTGAGAGGCCGGGTTCGATCCGGTGAGAACGGCGGCCAATCCCGGTCGAATGTGCCGCCGGGCCAGTTCCCGAACGTCCTCGGCCACTTCTTCCTTGATCGCTTTGGCGATGGCCAATCCATCCAGTATCTTAGCGGTCATGTGAGCTCCCCCGATTGTTTGAGATGAACCGGGAATTTATAATGAGCGACGTGGTGTTTGGCAAGCGCGTTGGTGGCGGATCGAGAGTACGGGCATTGGCCTTAGGTGGGTTCTCTCTGTCGCTGTTGATCATCTTCATGGGTGCCGACTCCGGTGCCCAGATGCTCGAGCGACGACATGATCAGATTCGGCGCGCCGTCATCGACGGCCGATGGACAGAGGTCGAGAAACGATTGCTCGAATTGCGGCGCATCGCCCCTCGGACCTTCGCTCGCCATGATGACGATTACTTGCTGGGGCGCGCCGAGGAGCAGTTGGGAAAAGGCGAGGCGGCCGCTCGAGCTTTCCGGCGAGTCGTCCGACGCCGGAGCGTGCTCGCCGCCTATGCGCTCTGGCATCTCGCGCAATTGGCCAGATCCCAAGGGGCATTGGCACGGGAGCAATCTTATCTCGGGCGCCTTCTCGCCGAGTATGGAGAGAGCCTCTTGGTGACCTCGGCTCGATGGCGATTGGCCCGGAGTTATGCCGAGAGTGGGCAAAATGATCGAGCCATTGCACTTTACCGGATTCTGGCCAGAGGACGAGGACGTCGAGGGCGGGAAGCGCGGTTGGAGATGGCCCGGCTCCTGGAGCAACAAGGGGAGCGCGCTCGGGCGGTGAGCGTGTTGAAGGGATTGATCCGGCGCCGCTCCGGCGATGATGTTGCGCTGTCGGCGGCCATCCAGCTCGATGAGTGGCAGCGTCGGGGAAAAGTTGCTCTGAGTGCCGAGAGCCATCTTCAACTGGCTCGCGTCTATCAAGCCAATCGAGAGTTCGCCGCTGCGCGTCGTCATTATCGCTGGGTACTCGAGCACGTTCCGGCGCATCCGGAGGCAGCGGAAGCTGTGCTGGCCATAGCTATGGGGTACTATCGGGAAGGGAAAGTCGATCGCGCTCGTCAGTGGTTCCAACGCGCGGTCGCCCAATACCCTCAGACGGCCGAGGGCGAGCAGGCCATGTACTGGATGGGTCACACCTGGGCCAGGGTGGGGGAGTGGCTCAAAGCGGTTCGACAGTATGAGACGTTCATCGCTGCTCATCCGCGAAGCCGGTGGATACCGGGAGCGTATCTGAATATCATCGATGCATTACGATCGGCGGGCATGAATGGGGAAGCGCTCATCTGGTGTCAAAGGACGATGGAGCGATTTCCCGGAGAACTCGCGGCGACCACGGCGCTCTTTTCGCAGGCTCGCATTCATCTCGTTCAACGTCACTATCGGGCGGCGCTCCGGGATTTCGATGAGCTTTTGAAAGAGAATCTCAGTCGCCCGGGACCGCGCGCTCCTAATCGGCCCGAGGTCGTGTTCATGCGAGGATACTGCCTCGAAGAGTTGGGAAGATATGGAGATGCTCTGGATGTCTATCTCTCGCTCTCGGAGGAGCGCCAAGGGTATTACGGTTACCGCGCGACCGCCCGCCTCCGTCAATTCCATGACATCCCCCGAGCCAGGCCGCTCCTCCTGGCCCGTTATCGGGCGCTTCGTCGACAGGCTCATGCGGCTCGCGTCGCCGGACGGTTCACCGAGGCTATCCGGGCCCTTGGGCAGGCATGGCGGCTGACGCGCGATGCATCTCGGCGGGCATCGGTGCGGCGGGCGTTGCGCTCCCTCTATCGACGACTTCCCGAATATCGACATTGGATGGAGCTTCGGCCGCTCCCCATGGAGCGAGGCCTCTTTCTCCGTCCACCATCGTCTCGGCGGCGGACTCATGACATTCTGGCCAGGGCGCTGTTCTTTCTCGGGCTCTATGATGAAGGGGCTCCAGAACTGGCGGCCGCCCTCCGGTCAGCAGGGCATCAACCTTCGCCCGCTCAGTGGTTGACGCTGGCGGTGGCCTTCTCTCGTGGAGGACGTCCGGATCAAGCTGTGAAGATCGGCCACATGCAATTGATCCGACGTCTGCCCGAAGATTATCGCTGGGAACTGCTCGCTCCTGAACTTCTCCAGATCCTCTATCCCGCGCCTTATCTCACGATATTGCGGCGAGTAGCGCGCGCGCGGCACCTCGATCCGCGGTTCATGCTGGCCATCATGCGTCAGGAGAGCCGATTTCGCCCCGATGCCCGATCGCCGGCCGCGGCTCGCGGACTCATGCAATTGACGCCGGCGACGGCCCGGCGATTGGCGGTCTCATTGGGCAAGGCCGATCTCGATCTGGACGATTTATACGAGCCGGAGACATCGATCGAGTTAGCGGCGGCACACTTGGAAGAACTTCAACGACGCTTCCCACAGCATCTGGCGGCAGTGGCCGCGGCGTATAATGCCGGCGCCGAGAACGTCGAACGGTGGCTCCATCGAGCAGAGAGCGACGATCCGGATCGCTTCGTCATCGAGATTGGATTTCGCGAGACGAAGGAGTATGTCTATCGCGTGATGGCCAATTATGAAGTCTATCGGCGAGTTCTTCCCCAGGACTTCTTCGATCGATCGAAGGCCTTTGCCGATTCACAGACCGGCTCGTGATTCCCACTCTGAGATGGTCGCCGTTTCACTCGGGCACCTCGGCGGAGATGAGTTCGATCCCTTCTTCGGCGAGGCGTTTGATGACCGTGGGCGTAGCGTAGGCGCAGGCTATGGCCAGGCGTGGCTTGATATGGAATCGTCGCTCATAATCCTTGGCCGACGCCTTGAGCTTGTCGATATCTTGCAAATGCGCCCGCGCCGTGATTTCCAGGAGGATGTGCTCTGAATCGCGAATCACCACATCGACCTCTCTTCCTGCCAGTTCCATACGTTCCACGCGACCGGTTCCAAACCATTTTTCAACCGCCGTCTGAAGGGCATTCCTCAGCACGCTCTCGGTCAACAGTCCCAATCGACCGAATGCCTTATGGAGTTCATCGAAGTGAGCGCGGGTCTCGCGCTGAAACGATGTCGCCTGTTCGATGATGATCGCCTGTTGACGCTCCACTCGCTCCAGCCGCTGGAGAATTCCGGCAATGGTCTGTTGCATCTCGGAGATGGTTTGCTGCATCCGATTGAAGTCTTCGCGGAGGGTGATCTGTTCCTTTCTCATCTCGACCATCTCCGTTTCCAGGCGCTCCATGCGCTGTTCGAGCCGTTCGAGCCGTTGGAGAATCAGCGTGAATTCCTCTCGCGTCGGCAGGTACTGGATGAGCGTGCCGAGGATGAGA
>RFHM01000234.1 GCA_003696865.1 Acidobacteriota bacterium
CGATTGCATTCTCCTGTTCGGATTTCATCGGTTAGAGGCGTTCCCCGTGGATACATGGATTCGCCGAGCGATGAAAGAACTCTACTTCGTCGATCGGTCACCATCGCTCGGTCAGATTCGCGCCTTGGCCGTGGAGCGCTTCGGTCCATATGCCGGAGTCGCCCAGCAATATTTGTTCGCCACATATCGGTTCATGGAGAAGAATGGGAAACGATCGCGCTCTGAATGACGCCATATCTCCGCCGATCCATTTGAAGCGAGAATCGGTCATTCGTCTGCGCCGGACGCTGCTTCAGTGGTATGCCCGAACGAAACGCGATCTCCCCTGGCGGCGAACCAGTGATCCGTATCACATCCTGGTCGTCGAGTACATGTCCCAGCAAACACAGGTGGATCGTGTGCTCCGGTATTATGATCGCTTTGTGCGTCGCTTTCCGGATATTCGCGCGCTCGCCCGCGCGTCTCCCGAGCGCGTCCTCAAGGCGTGGGAGGGCATGGGGTATTATGCGCGGGCGCGCCATTTGCAGGCGGCGGCGCGTCAGATCGTACGCCGATTCGATGGATGCATCCCCGATGATCCCGATCTGCTGATGACGTTGCCCGGTTGCGGTCCTTATACGGCCGCCGCCATCGCCAGCATCGCCTTCAATAAGCCCGTGCCCGTGCTCGATGGAAACGTCATTCGCGTCCTCTGTCGACTCTGGGCGGTGAGAGAGAATCCGCGACAACAATCGGTCCGGCGGCGCCTTCGGACGTTGGCCGAACAGCTCGTCCCTCGACAGAATGCGCGTCAATTCAATCAGGCGTTGATGGAACTCGGCGCTCTCATCTGCACGCCGCGATCGCCGCAGTGTGAGGTGTGCTGCTGGAATTTTGCGTGCCAGGCGCGGAAGCTCTCCTCACCCGCTCAATTCCCCGTGAGAGCGCCGAGACGAACGACGCCTCATTATCAGATCGCCGTAGGCATCGTGTGGAAAGATGGTCGCCTTCTCATCGGTCGACGTCCCACCGGAGGATTACTGGGTGGGTTGTGGGAGTTTCCCGGCGGCAAGCGCCGGCCGGGCGAGAGCTTTCGACGTTGCTGTGCCCGCGAGATCGAAGAGGAGACCGGCGTCCGGGTGCGCGTCGGTCGTCAGGTGATGACCATTCGTCATGCCTATTCGCATTTTCGCATTACCATGCACGTTTTCGAGTGCCAGTATCTCGATGGCGAACCTCGACCGCTGGGCTGTGAGCGAGTGAAATGGGTCTCGCCTCGTGCTCTCCATCGCTATCCCTTCCCGGCAGCCAACAGAAAACTCATCGAAAAATTACGGCAGCAATGGCCGTGACGTCCACTGCGGCCCGAGACGGCCCGTTGCTCGAATGATGGAGGGAGTGGCTCTGTCACCCTCGATGGGAGCGCGCATCTCCTTCACACATAGAGGATGAATGAAATGTTGCGCTCTATGCTCCGAGGGTTCATGCTCGTCTCTTCGGTGTGGCTTGCACGGCCATGACCGAGCCTCTCGAAAATAAGGGTGGCGCAAGCTGTCAGCTTGTGCTACGCGTTTTCATCCTCTCGGTGTGGCTTGCACGGCCATGACTGACTCCTTGGGGAATCTGCGATGCCGTCGATGAATGCCGGAGCGGGCGCATGAGCCATTTTCTATTCATGGCGTTGGGCGTCATGGGTGTTCCTTTCATCCGCTTCAAAAATGACCTATCATAATGGTGATGGTGACCGAGCGCACATGGAAGAATGATATTGAGGGATGGTGGTCGCATCTCCATGGCGAGCGCCGATGGTTCGAACGGCGAGAGCGAAAGACTTCGGTCGACACTCGACGCGTCGCCCCATTTCTGGCCGAACGACATACTGTCGAGCAAATGAATGTGTTGAGCTCGGTGACCGGGTGAGATGAGATGATGATCCTCTGTGGATCGCCGTGTTCATGCCTCGGAAAGAACAATTCAGCGGATGCTTGATCGGCCAATGCCTGGGCGATGCTCTGGGCTTCCCGGTGGAGGGCTATCCGCCGGCGATGTGTGAGCAGTACGTCAACGACGTTCTCCGAACCGGCCACATCGGCGAGCGCGGTCGCGGCCCATTCCCTTTCGGTCAGTATACGGACGATTCGCAACTGGCGCGGGAGCTCATGCGCAGCTATCTGGCCTGCGCGCGATTCGATCCCGGCGATTACGCGCACCGCATCGCCACATTGTTCGCCGAAGGCCGCATCGTCGGTCATGGGCGAACGACGGCCGAAGCCGCGTGGCGTCTGATACAAGGTGTGCCCTGGGAAAAAGCGGGCACCCCGCCACCGGCGGCGGGCAATGGGAGCGCCATGCGAGCCGGCCCCATCGGATTGATCTTTTACGATGATCCCGAGGGTCTCATTCAGGCCGCTCATGACCAGGGACGCATCACGCATCAGGATTCTCGATGTTCGGCCGGTGCCGTGGCCATCGCCGGTGCCGTGGCCTTGGCCCTGCGACCGGGCTCCGTTCAGGCTTCCTCGTTCCTGCATCAGCTCAGTCGATGGGTCGAGCGCATTGACGTCTCGGTGGCCACCTACCTGCGCCGCTTGATCGATTGGGTGCCGCTCGATCCCTGCCGAGCCGTGAAATTCATCGCTCGAGCTGGCTTAACGCCCGAGGCTCATGGTGAAGATCATGGCATCACGCCCTTTGTGACGAGCAGCGTATTGTGGAGTCTCTATGCTTTCTTGCGGACGCCCGAGAACTATTGGGAGACCATCTGCACGGCTATCGCCGTCGGCGGGGACGTGGACACGACGGCAGCTATGGCCGGAGCCATCAGCGGAGCTCACTTAGGATTGGACGCGATTCCCATCGATTTGGCTCGTCGGTTGAGCGATCAAGGAACCTGGGGGTTCGCCGAGCTTGTCGAATTGGCCCATCGGTGCTATGAATTGAAGATACGTCGGCGATCGAATTCATAGTGGGCTGGTTTCACGGAACGCCGCCATGGGCGGAAGGATCGACATCGGGACTCGAGTTTCAAGCGATCGGCATCGATGGAACAACGGAAAGAGAAAATCGTGCTCTCCTGGAGTGGCGGCAAAGATAGCGTCATGGCGCTTTATGAGCTGTTGAAAGTCGGGAGCCATGAGATCGTTGCTCTCCTGACCACGGTTACGGAAACCGTCGATCGGATCAGCATGCATGGCGTTCGCCGATCTTTGCTCCAGCGGCAGGCCGAGGCGCTCGGGTTCCCGCTCCATATCGTCTCCATTCCACCCCGAGCGAATAACGCCATCTACGAGGCGCGAATGGAGGAGATGCTCGTCAACTATCAACGGCGGGGAATTCGCCAGGTGGCTTTCGGGGATATTTTTCTGAAGGATATCCGAGCATATCGAGAGGGGAATTTGGCCAGAGTGGGCTTACGGGCCGTGTTTCCTTTATGGAAGCGCGAGACGCACCAACTGGCCAGAACCTTCATCAAGTTGGGGTTTCGCGCCATCGTGACCTGTATCGATCCCCGCGCCCTCGATCCCTCGTTCGTTGGTCGGTTGATCGACGGCGAGTTCCTCCGCGAGCTTCCATCGACCGTCGATCCCTGCGGCGAGAATGGCGAGTTTCATTCTTTCGTGTTCGATGGTCCCATCTTTCGTCAGCCGGTCACTTTCTCCCTGGGTGAGAAAGTCGAGCGCGATGCGTTCTGGTTTTGCGACCTCTTACCGGTGGATGAGAAAGCCGCACCATAGGGCGATGAGGGGGTTCGGTATTCATAGTGAGTCGGCGAGCTGCCCATCTGCTGACGCTCCAAGGAGTCGGCGATGAACAAGAGTCGAAGACTCACTCTCATATGGAATGACAGGCGAACGAACTCCTATGCCATCAATGTGCTCACTGGAGCCTTAGAGACCGCTCTGAGCGGATGCGACGTTGAGATTCTGTTTCTCGATAAACCGGCGGCCATCGTCTCGGCCGTCCGCAGGGCCCTCGATGGTGATCGTCATGTTCTCGTGGGATGGTCGTTCTATTCGCCCGAATTCCGCACGTGCGCGACTGAACTCCAGTGGATCAAACGCCACATCGCCGATCCTCGCGTCCTCCACTTGGCGGGAGGCGTGCATGCCACCGCCGAACCCGAACAGACGTTACGCGCCGGATTCGATCTGGTCGCCATTGGCGAGGGCGAGAAGACGCTCATCGCGCTCGTTCGTCGTCTACTCGACGGCGATGATGATCGTCGTCTGCGAGGCCTCGCCTCGCTCGACCATGGTCGTTATGTGTCTCATGGTCCGGGCGCGCGCATTGAGTTGGATGAGTTCCCACCCTTCACCATCGCTCATCGGAGATTCAATCCCATTGAGATCACCCGGGGGTGCGTCTATGCCTGCCGATTCTGCCAGACGCCGTTCATGTTCAAGGCCCGATTTCGCCATCGATCGGTGGAGAACATTTGTCATTACGTGGAGGTGATGAAGGCGCATGGGCTCACCGATGTGCGATTCATCTCGCCCACCGCGCTCTCCTACGGTTCGGCCGATGAGTCGGTGAACCTGGATAAGGTTGAAGAACTCCTCGCTTCGATACGCCGCGTTCTCGGACGTGAGGGGCGCATCTTTTTCGGCACGTTTCCTTCGGAAGTGCGTCCCGAACATGTGACGCGCGAGGCGTTGATGGTGTTGAAAAAATACGTCGCCAATGACAATCTGGTCATTGGCGGGCAAACGGGATCATCGCGTCTGCTCGATTTCAGTCGGCGGGGGCATACTGTCGCGGACATCGTGACGGCCGTCGAGATCTCGTTAGAGGTGGGATTTCTTCCCAACGTTGATTTCATTTTCGGGTTGCCGGGCGAGACGCCGGAGGATGTGGAGGCGTCGCTCAGACTCGCTGAACGGCTCGCCGACATGGGAGCGCGCATTCACGGTCACACGTTCATGCCTCTTCCGGGAACGCCGTTTCAGAACGCCCCGCCCGGTACGATACATCCGGAGACGCAACGTCGCCTCGATCGACTGGCTACCAGCAGAAAGCTATATGGTCAATGGCGACGACAGATGGCCATTGCCCGGGATCTCGCCGAGATGCGCGCGACGGCCAAGAGCGAACGTCGCTCAATGCGCTGATCGTGCGCTCCGCGTTGAAGCTCATCCCATCATAGCGAGCCGATGAACATACTCAACGAGGTGGCGATCGCTTTCCAAACAATTTCTTCAGTCCCTTCTCCAGGAATTGCTTGGCCGTGCCCGTGACGAGGCGGCGTTGAATGTCCGTCTTGGGCGCGTCATAAGGACCCCAGACGCGGAAATCCAGGGCGAGGTAGCCGTCTTCTCGCTCGCGAAAGGCGGCGAGCATATGCCGCGGGATCGCCGCCAGCAAGTCCTTTTTCAACGCCAAGGTCATCCGATGATTGAGCGTTCGCCTGGCGAGCGAAACCGTGCCTTGTCCCGTCACCCGAACCTCCGGTGAAGTGAGCCGAACCACGGGCGTGCGCATCACGCTGTTGGCCAGCGAGAATACGACCACGCATTCATCGAAAGCAATTTGACGAAGCCGGGGGGCCTGAAACAGCGTGGCCAGTATCCGTTGCAGAGGCATCTCGGCCAATTTTCCGTTCGCGATCCTGATGCGCCCTTCGCCTTTCATCGTCGGAAGCCCGCCCGTTCCTCTGAGCGTCGTTGTGGCGCGCAGTCGCCCGTTGATGACCGGCTTGGCATGAGCTTGTTCGAGAAGCGCATCTACGCGGGCCTTCTCGACTTGCAGATTCATGGCATAGGCGAAACTCGGCCGAAGGATGAAGATCACATCGCCCGAAAGGCGCCCGCCGGCCAGCGCGCCGGTCAGGGGATCGAGAGTGACCTTCTCGCTGGATATGCTGAGCGGAGCCGTCGCTTCCCGGATGAAGAGCGCATCGCGCAGATTGATCGATTCCGCATTCACCGTCCCGTGGCCGTTCAAGTTGCCTTCGGCCATATCCAGCGAAGCCGTCACGTCCATTCCTTCCACCCGCGCCAACGGATGGCCATCGCTGAGCAAGAAGACTTCTCCATCGCTCGCCGATATGTTGGAGAGCGTGATATCCAGAATCATACCCTCCGGTGTGGGCTCATAGGCTATGGTGCGTGATGAGGATGTCCGCCGGGTCGTTCGATTCCCGAGCTTTTCGTAGTTCCAGACGTCGTTCGATCCCTGGATGAGTCGGAGCGTGGGGCGCTTTATGACCAGGCGGTCGATCTCAATCCGCCTCCGCAAGAGCGGCCAGAGGCGATGGCGTAGTATGACTTCCTCGGCGGTGAAAAAATCGCCTTCGAACCCGCGAGGGTTGGCAATGGTCAATCCATGAAGCGTGACGCCGCTGAGGAGAGCGACGTCGAGTTCATCGATGGCGACGTCCGTGCCCACAGCTTCGCGCACGCGTTCGAGGACGCGCTCCTTGAACTCGGGCGTCTGGACGTAGTGATTGAGATACAGCGCGCCGCCGCCCGCGAGGGCGCCGAAGAGGAGGATGATGACAAAGAGTATCTTGATGCGTTTCATGCGTTCTGCCTCCGAAGACCGATTGGTGGTAGTGCTTCTCACTCGATGGATCCACAGCGATAGTACTCTGCCACGGTCAGTGCGTCAAGCGAGGCTGTTCGTCGAACTTCCGACGTCGCCGGTCATCCTCTGGAACGAAGATCGAGGATGACCGGAGCGCTCGAGGCCGCCGGCGAATGCCTCTCGCCTTTCGGCGAGAGTTCCTAATCGCGCGTAGCCGTCAGCCCAACTTTACGCTATCATCTCACATTGCCAATCCATCGGTCATCGAGCGAATGATCTATTCGGGCGGCAGGTGGTCGGACTGACCTTGTCAGCCCATGCGCGAGGTGAGGAGAGATGACATTCATTGTGCTCTCGTGGGTATTCTTCGTCATCGGCTGGGCCGTGTACATTCGGCGGTTCCAGCGTGAGATTTACCGGAGCTACCCGATCATAACCTTCTTCTTCTTGCTCCTGGCTCTCGCCCTGGCCCTCTATCAGGTCATCGGCGTGGGTGGCTTCTGGGGATGGGTGACGCTGGGCATCGAGGGAGCGATCATCGCCGTCTTCGCCTGGTACATGTTCGTCTATTCGTTCACGCCTAAGAAACGGGTGGCCCTGCGCGAGGGCGATATGATGCCGGACATCAGGCTTCCCACGTCCGATGGGACCATGTTTTCGCCGCGAGATATGGCAGGCCGTCGCGCGGTCCTCTACGACTTCTACCGCGGAGACTGGTGAAAGTTCTGCGTCGTCGAGCTGGGGCAGCTCCAGGCGCACAGTGGCGAATTTCAAGAGCGCGGCGTAGACCTCGTTGCCGTGAGCGTCGATCCGCCAGAAGTGTCAGCTCGATTGAAACGGAAGTTGAAAGCGGATGCCATCACCTTCGTGTCCGATCGAGCGCTGAAGCTCATCGATGCCCTCAATCTGAGGCATGAAGGGGCGATGCCGCGTATGTTCAGACATCAACGAGGTCACGACACGGCCTTGCCCACGCTGGTGCTGGTGGACCGGCAGGGGATCATTCGCTGGGTGTATCGTCCGGAGAATTACCGACTCCGCGCCCAACCCGAGAAAATTCTGGCCGAGATCGATCGAATGAACGAATCGACAGATGTCCATCCCCATCAGTGATCCCCTCGCGCTCCCGCGCGGATCGGCGGGACTGATCGCCACGTGCGAAGCGAAAGCGCCGATAAAATCGATCCCTCCGACGGAGAGCCGGCAAGCCGGGAGCACGGATCCCTTGGCGGGGAGTCGCGCTGGGCGAGCGTCCTTGACCCTCGATTGGATCACAGCGTATAGTCTCTGTCTGTTGAGCTATGGAGGAATTGCGCCGGCTGCTCACATATCTCAAACCGTATGTTGGCTCTTTCGTCCTCGCGCTCTTTTTGATGGCTTTGGTCGCGTTGTCGGAGGGGGCGATCCGAGCCATGTTGGTGCCCATCACCGATCGACTCTCGGTGGCCGGCCGAGCCGTCGAAGAGCTCCCGCGCGCATCGAATCTCATCGACTTCAATCGCTATCTCCCCTCGGATATCGAACGGGCGATGATCGTCATCGCGCTGTTGCTCATCGGACTCACGGTGGTCAAGGGCGTCGCCGAATTCGGCTCCAATTACCTCATGGCTCGTATCGGCCAGCGCGCCGTTTTCGATCTGCGCTCGGCGCTGTACGATCACATCATTCGACAATCGGCCCGGTTCTTCTCGCGTCATCACACCAATCTCCTGACCTCGCATCTGGTCAATGATGTAGAGAAGATCGATCAAGCTGTTTCGCGCACGCTCACCGATGCGTTGCGCGAATCGTTCACGCTGATCGTCTTCCTGTTCGCCGTATTCAAGCTCAACTGGAAGCTCGCTTCCTATGCGCTCATTCTCGGTCCGTTCGTCTATACGACGACGATCTATTTCAGTCGGCGGCTCCGCCGGACTTGGACGCAGGTGCAGGAGGGATATCAGGATGTCCTCAATCTGGCGCAAGAGACGATCTCCGGCAATCGCGTGGTGAAAGCGTTTGGTATGGAGCGCTTCGAGTCGGGCCGGTTTCGCCGAGCGGCGCGACGGTTGATGGGCTCACAACTGCGCTCGGCTCGATTCGCTGCCCTCTCGCCGCCGGTGATCGAGCTGATGGGCATGGTGGGTGCTGCCGGATTCATCCTCTATGCTCAACGCATCATTGCCGCTCAGCAAATGACCCTGGGTGAATTCCTGGGATTCTTGTTCTTCCTGTTCAGCATCTACGATCCGGTGCGAAAATTGAGTCGGATTCACAATGCCATGCAACATGCCTTGGCCGCCGCCCATCGCGTCTTCGCGCTCATGGATCAGCATACGGAAATTGTGGATAAGCCCGACGCCGTCCCCCTGAAGACGTTCCGGGACAAGATCGAGTTCCAACACGTCTCGTTTCGCTATCCCGATGCCTCCGATTATGTGCTCCGCGATGTGAGCTTCCAGGTGAGGGTGGGCGAAATCGTGGCCATTGTCGGTTCGAGCGGGGTGGGGAAGACGACGTTGACCAATCTCCTGCTTCGCTTCTATGAGGTCACCGATGGGGCCATTCTCATCGATGGTCGAGACATTCGTGACGTGCAATTGAAATCGCTGCAGGACCAAATGGCCCTGGTCACTCAGGATATCATCCTGTTCAATGATACTGTGCGCAACAATATCGCCTACGGCCGCGCCGATGTGAGCGAGTCGGAGTTGATCGCCGCGGCGCGGGCGGCGCTGGCTCATGAATTCATCATGGACCTTCCCGACGGCTACGATACGTTCATCGGCGAGCGGGGCATTCGGCTTTCCGGTGGGCAACGTCAGCGATTGGCTATCGCTCGGGCGCTGCTCAAGAATGCTCCTATTCTCATTCTCGACGAAGCGACTTCGGCCCTGGATACCGAGTCCGAGTTGTACGTCCAGCGGGCGTTGGCCAATTTGATGAAGGATCGAACGACGATCGTCATCGCTCACCGGCTGTCCACGGTGCGCAAGGCCGATCGGATCATCGTGCTGGAAGAGGGACGCGTGGCTGAGATGGGCACGCACGAAGAATTGATGCGGCGGGGCGGCATCTATCAGCGATTGTACGAATTGCAATTCGCCGATGAAGAGACCGAGGCGATCATACCCGGCCATTGATCCGGGCGCGCAGCGGTTCTTCATCACCGATAAGATGATCATGGCGATGATGATCGAGTAACAGCCTGATGGGAGAACGATGATCAAAAGCATGACCGGCTTCGGCCGGGGAATCTATCAGAGCGAAGACGTCATCATCCGAGCGACGATCTCGACGGTCAATCATCGATTCATCGATATTCAACTTCGGATGCCCGAAGAGTTGACCGGTCTGGAACTCCGCGTGCGCGGGCTGATCCAGAAATTCTGTAAGCGAGGACGCATCAACGCGACCATCATGATCGAGCAGATGCGAGAGATTCCCTATCGGCTCAATCGCCCGATGATTCGCGGCTACCTGGCGGCGCTGCAGATGATGAGAGAGGAATTTTCCATCGGCGGCGAGATCGACATCAATACGCTGGCGGCGCTTCCCGGCGTCATCCAGCCAGCCGCCGATCTCGGCGATCTCGAAGAGTCATTGGCGGCCGGACTGGAAGCGGCTCTCGGACAGGCTCTGGAGTCCGTCGTTCACATGCGCGCCGTTGAGGGTCGCGAGATGGCCAAGGAGATGCGGGAGCGGCTGGACACGATCGCGCGGCATCTGGGCGTCATCGAACAGCACGCCCATGCCGTGCTGGAACTGGCTCGCGAGCGGTTGCAAAGGCGCCTGCAGGAATTGACCGCCGAGGTCAACATCGATGAGACCCGGTTCGCTCAGGAAGTCATCATGCTCGCTCAGCGCGGCGATATCAGCGAAGAGATCAGCCGGTTGAAGAGCCACATCGACCAGTACCGATCGTTGCTGGAGAGCGAAGAGCCGGTCGGCCGCAAGCTGGAGTTCCTGCTTCAGGAGATGAACCGCGAGGCGACCACCATTCAATCCAAATCTTCGGGATTGCCCGTGTCTCAGGCGGCCATCGAGATTCGCAGCGAGATAGAAAAACTGCGGGAACAGGTCCAGAATGTCGAATAGGAAGCACTTTCTCATCGTCATCTCTTCGCCTTCGGGAGCCGGCAAGACGACGTTGGTCTCGGCTCTGCTGGACCGCGTCCCGCAAACCCGACTCTCCGTATCGTACACCACGCGCCCGCCGCGGCCACACGAGGTCGATGGGAGAGATTACACGTTCATCAGCCGGGATGAATTCGACCGGATGCGCCAGCGTGGCGAGTTCCTGGAGTGGGCGGAAGTTCATGGGAATCTTTACGGAACCTCGCGGCGCATGATCGAAGAGATTCTGTCCGCCGGATGCGACGCCGTCCTGGATATCGATGTCCAGGGGGCGGCACAAGTCCGGAAGCAGTTTCCCGACGCGGTCACCGTTTTCATTCTCCCCCCCTCGTTCACCGAACTCAAACGGCGATTATCGTCTCGAGGAACGGAGACGCCGGAATCGCTGGAACGCCGCCTGCGCGTCGCTCGTCGGGAAGTCTTGCGCTATACTGAATTCGAGTACCTGGTGATCAACGATCAATTGGATGTGGCGATTGCGGCGGTGGAAGCCATCGTGCGAGCCGAGCGGCAGAAGCGCCAGCGCCGCGAAGATGAGGCGCGGGCCATTCTTCGAACATTCGATGAGCAACCGGCGGCCGGCCGGACGTGACGTCCTCCTCCGGGCGCGGGCTATTGGTGCGACGAAACCTGAGCGACGATGAACATCATCTTAGGAGTCACCGGTTGTATCGGCGCCTATAAGGCAGCCGAGGTGTTGCGTCAGCTTCAAGAGCAAGGGGCGACCGTCCGCGTCGTGATGACACCGAGTGCTCGTCAGTTCATCGCTCCCCTCACTTTCGAAGCGCTCTCCGGACAGCCGGTGTTGACCGATCTCTTTCAACCGGGATTGAACACGCGGATCAAGCATATTGAGATCGCCCGCTGGGCGGATCTCTTGCTGGTGGCTCCGGCCACGGCTCATATCATCGCCAAATTCGCTCATGGGCTGGCCGATGATCCATTGACCACGGTGTACATCTCGGCGACTTGCCCCACGGTCATCGCTCCGGCCATGAACGTGGAGATGTGGCGACATGCAGCCACGCAGGAGAATATCGCCACCCTGCGAGCGCGCGGCGTGGAGATCATCGAGCCGGAGAGCGGCTTCTTGGCCTGTGGAGAAGTCGGCCCGGGGAGATTGGCCGAGCCGGCCCGGATCGTCGCTCGGGTCATGGCCGTCCTCCGACGCCCTTCATCCGAGCGTCGGGATCTCGTCGGACAACATGTTCTGATCACCGCCGGTCCCACCTGCGAAGATATCGATCCCGTTCGATTCATCACCAATCGCTCATCGGGCAAGATGGGATATGCGCTGGCCGAGGCCGCCTTAGCTCGTGGTGCCGATGTGACGCTCATCAGCGGGCCGACCCATCTGAGGCCTCCCAGGGAGGCGCGGTTCATCTCCGTGTGGTCCACCGAGGAGATGTACGAGGCGGTGATGCGCCATGTGAATGAGGCGACGATCATCGTCAAGGCGGCGGCAGTGGCCGATTTCCGGCCTCGGGAGAGGCCGTCGAGCAAGATCAAAAAGTCGCCCGAGCCTCTGCACATCGAACTGGAACCGACGCCGGATATTCTCGCCGAGGTGGGGCGGCGAAAGGGCCATCGGCTGGTCGTCGGCTTCGCGGCGGAAACGGATCATCCCATCGAGCATGGCCGTCAGAAACTCGCGCAGAAGAATCTCGATGTGATCGTGGTCAATGACGTCACGGCCGAGGGAGCGGGCTTCGATGTGGACACCAATCGGGGAACGCTCATCGATCGGCGCGGTGACATCGTCGAACTTCCCCTGATGTCGAAACGCGAGATGGCCGACCGCATTTTCGATCACCTGGTGGAGGCGTTCTTGAGGCCGGAACGAACCGAGTCGGACGAAGAGTGAACGACGATGAGAGACGATCGTCATTGGCGTCAAGCCTGGTTGGAGTTGATCGATGAGATCACCCGATACGTGAAATATCTCCAGGAGATGGGCATCGAAGAGTATGATGCGACGATGCCGATGGGCGCCGATCGGCTCCCACTCCCGCCTCTGGCGAGCGCGGCGCATCTCGCCGAATCCGGAGCCTCGAAGGAGGTCGAGACTTCGGCGCTGTCCGAGTCGTCCTCTGGAGAACACATCACTGTGAAGGGAGAATCACCCATGGCGCAGAAAAAGAAGCGCGTTACCGGTCAAGCCCAGGCGTCGCTATTTGGTGATCTCGCGCCCGCCGAATCTCCCGGCGAATCTCCGTTGCCCGTCGATGAAACGCTGGACGACATTCGCGCCGACATTGGCGAGTGCACGCGGTGCAAGTTGCATGAGCACCGGACGCATATCGTCTTTGGCGAAGGGAATCCCCACGCCGATCTCATGTTCGTCGGTGAGGGGCCGGGCGCCGATGAAGATGCTACCGGTCGTCCATTTGTCGGCCGCGCGGGACAGCTTCTCGATCGTATGATCGAGGCGATTGGCATGAAGCGCGAGCAGGTGTACATCGCCAACATCGTCAAGTGCCGTCCTCCGGGCAATCGCGAACCGGAGCCCGATGAAGTGGCCACCTGCGAGCCATTCCTTTATCGTCAGATCAACGTCATCAGACCCAAGCTGGTGGTGGCGCTGGGCGGTGTGGCCACAAAGACGTTGCTCCGCACCAAAGCGCCGATCTCCAAACTTCGGGGGCGATTCTTCGATTTCCGCGGCACAAAATTACTGCCTACCTTTCACCCGGCATTTCTTCTTCGCTCGCCGAACAAGAAGCGCGATGCCTGGGAAGATCTGAAAAAAGTCCGCGATTTCCTGCAGGGGAAGATCGTAGAGTGACGGCGATACGGAAGACGTTGCCATGACCGCCGCCCGTTCCCCAGCCCGAGCGGATCGAGATGGCCATGGGATTCACCTCTCCAAGCTCGCTCTGGCCTCTTCGCGCACGAAGGGGTGCTCGTCTTCGAGCGCCCGCTCGATGCGGGCGCGGGCTCGTCGGCCGGCGAGTTCTCCGAGCGCCCACACGGCGTGACCGCGAATGATGGGATCGGGATCGGTTTCCATCAACTGTTCGAGCAGAGGGATAGCTGGTTCATACCTTTGATTGGCGGCGACGATGGCCGCATTGCGCAGCAGACCACGCCGCTTGGCGCGTCGTAAGGCCGTATGTCGGAAGCGATGTTGGAACGCCTCATCGGACTCTATGGATAACACGTCATCGAGGGCGAGCGTCTTTCCTACGCCCGATTGAGGATGGAATTCCTTCCACGTCGTCTTGGGGAGTCGTCGATTGTGCGGGCAGACGTCCTGACAGACATCGCAACCGAACAGCCAGTCGCCGATGAGCGGACGAAGCGCGCGTTCGACGATGCCCCGATTCTCGATCGTGAGATAGGAGATGCATCGTCGAGCATCCACCACGTAATGTTGGGTGATCGCGCCCGTCGGACAATCGTTGATGCAGTCGAGCGCTCGAAGACAGGTGCGCGAGTCTTCTTCATCGGGCATGAGGTCGACATCGAGGAGAATCTCGGCGAGGAATACCCAGGAACCGAAGCGATCGGTGATGAGGCAAGAATTGAACCCGATCCGGCCGA
The DNA here is from genome assembly GCA_003696865.1 of Acidobacteriota bacterium. Taxonomy (GTDB): domain Bacteria; phylum Acidobacteriota; class Blastocatellia; order HR10; family J050; genus J050. The sequence continues at coordinate 14,161 of RFHM01000234.1, forward strand.
GACCCGCGCGCCGCGCCACAGCGCGTTCCAGGAGAGGGACGGCATCGACGAAACAACGCGCCTGCACCTTTCGTCCGATCCACTCCTCGATGCGGGCTACCAGCGCCCGGAGTCGAGGGGGAATGACCTCGTGATAATCGCGTCCCCAGGCGTAACGGGCGATGCGCCCTTGGCCGGGACCGACTTCGTCGAACTCGCCACTATAGTAGTTCACGGCCAGCGAAATGATCGATCGCGCTCCGGGCACCAGCTCATCGGGCCGCGCGCGCAACGTCGGCCGTCGTTGCAAGTACGCCATGTCGGCGGACATACCCGCGCGGAGCCAGTCGAGATATCGCTTTTCGTCTTCGGCGAGCGGCTCGATGCGCATCACACCGACCAGATCGAATCCCAGCCGATGGGCTTCCTCTTTAACGCGCGATGTGAGTTGCCTCATCTCCACCGGCAATAAACTTTACCAGTCCCCGAAAGGGCGAGCAATGGGTTCGTCATGCCCTGGGAGGATCTGCTCTCGCCGTCTCTCGATGGATACATCCGCCGCGCTCAGGGTGTGAACCTGTGGTCGTTTCCGGCGCAGAGAAGTCGGTGCATTGAGCTTTTCGCGCCAAACTCGTTATAATTCGGAAACGCGCATTGTTGAGCATGATGGAGGTGCGATGAAAATTGCCTTTGTGTTTCCCGGTCAAGGCTCACAAGCGGTGGGCATGGGAAGGGATCTTTATGAAACGTATCCTGTGGCTCGGGAGGCCTTCGAACAGGCCAATGAGGCTCTGGGATTTGACATCGCCCGGCTCTGCTTCCAGGGTCCAGAACAGGAACTCATGCTCACCACCAATACCCAGCCGGCTATACTGCTGGTCAGCTATGCGGCCTATCGTGCCTTGGGACATACACCGGCCGTGGCCGCCGGACATAGTCTGGGCGAATATTCGGCTCTGGTGGCTGCCGGCAGTGTGCCATTCGCCGATGCCCTCAAGCTCGTTCGAGCGCGCGGGCAATTCATGCAGGAAGCCGTTCCCGTCGGAGAAGGAGCGATGGCGGCCATAATGGGGGCGAGTCTGGAGGACGTGCGACGATACCTCGATGAGCGAGCGACCAGTAGCGATCGCGTCCTGGAGATCGCCAATTACAACAGCCCCCAGCAAATCGTCATTTCGGGGCATCGAGACGCCGTAGAGCGGGCGGTGCGCGAGATTCGGGCGACCCGCGCCGTTCTGTTGCCCGTGAGCGCCCCCTTTCATTGTCGGTTGATGAAACCGGCCGAGCAGCGATTGGCGCCCGAGATCGAAAAGATCTCATTCGCCGACCCGCGCTTTCCCATTTATACCAACGTGGATGCTCGCCGCATCGCGTCGGGCGAACAAGCCAAACGGGCGCTCCAGCGCCAGGTGAGTCGGCCCGTTCGTTGGACGGAGACCATTCAAAAGATGTTGCGCGATGACGGGATCACGCACTTCGTTGAAATCGGCCCCGGAAAAGTGCTCTCGGGATTGATCAGGCGAATCGCCAAGGCCGAGGGCATCCCGGTGGTTCTCCTCAACGTCGAGGATCGTCAGAGCCTGGAAAAAACACGAGCGACGATTCAGGCGGCCACATCGAGTCTCTGATTCCGAATGCCGTCATCATGGGCTCGTCTCTCCATGAGGCATCGAAAAGTGGAGAAATCATATGTACAGCATGCGGTCCATCCCCTTGAAACGCGTGGGCGTCATCATTAAACCGAAACTGAAACAAGCCGAGGACGTTCTCCACCGATTAGCGCAATGGCTCGCCGATCACGCCATCGAGTTCGTCGCCGAGCCTCCGGTCAAAGAAATCGCTCCTCGGTGCCGAGCTCGGATTGTGCCCCGCGATGAAATCTCGCGGCAGGTCGATGTGATCATCGTCTTCGGAGGGGACGGGACGATGATCGCCACGGCGCGCAGTTTGAACGATTTTCCCGTGCCCGTTCTGGGCGTCAATTTCGGTGGGTTGGGTTATCTGACCGAATTCACGCTCGAAGAGTTGTTTCCCGCTCTGGAGCAGATGCTTCGGGGCGCCGTCAGCATCGAACGGCGGATGATGCTCGATGCCGGGGTCTGGCGGCGCGGCCAACCGGTCGCCGCTCAGACGGTACTCAACGATGCTGTGGTCAATAAGAGCGCGTTGGCTCGCATCATCGAGATTGAATGTTTGGTCAATGATCAGTATGTGACGTCTTTTCGGGCCGACGGCATCATCGTGGCCACGCCGACGGGCTCGACGGCCTATTCGCTCTCGGCAGGGGGGCCCATCGTCTATCCTACGATGGAAGCGCTCCTCATCACGCCCATCTGCCCTCACATGTTGACGAACCGACCGCTGGTCATTCCTCCTACATCGACGGTGAAGCTCATTCTGCGCACCGCTCGCGAGGAAGTCACGCTGACATTGGATGGACAGACTGGCGTCCATCTCCAGAGCGATGATGAGGTCATCGTCCGTCGAAGCGAGCGATATCTGGAACTCATTCGCCCCCTCCATAAGAACTACTTTCAGGTGCTCCGCGACAAACTCCATTGGGGAAGATAGCGTTCCCAACCGGGACGTGCGGGATTCGGGAATGAAACCGGGAGAGATGACGGCTCAGCGCAGCTTCCGCCGATACTCCCATACCTGCTGGGGGGTGAGCGATTCACTTCTGGCCTTGGTCACGTCTTCCGGGGAGAGGGGGGCGAAATCCGTGGGGCGCCGTTGATCGTTGCCCCAGGCGGTGAGAATATAATTGACGATGGCCGCCACCTGTTCATCTCTCAGGTGAGCCATTGGCGGCATCTGACCATCGAAGGTGCGATCGCCGACTTCGATCTCTCCCTCTAATCCGTGAAGGACGACCAGCAGTGCATAGCGCCGATCCTTGAGCAGCATCTCATTCCCGGCCAGCGGGGGAGCCAGTCGGCCCATTCCTTCTCCTTGGGCTTGATGACAGGCGGCACATGACTGACGATAAAGCTCGGCGGCGTCGATCGTCCGATTCCGGGATTTTGATGAATGAGGTGACCGGTCAGCTTCGGACGGAGGATGGGGTCCCAGATAGGTCGCCAGGTAGTTTAATATCGTTTCCCGCTCTTGGGGCTCGATCTCCATGCCATACTCTTCCATCTCACTGATAGTCTCGGCCCACATCTCTCGACTGATGCCCGCCGAATCGGTGAGGTATTCCAGGCCGTGACACGTCTGGCACTTGGTCACCACCAGTTCGACTCCTGGTCCTTTGGGGAGGGGCGATTGCGTTAACGCCAGGACGATGATCACGACCGTCGCAGTGATGAACACGTAAGCGAAGATCCTACGCACGATCCGACCTCCTCGGTGATGATCTTTGACGAGTCAACGCCATCGAGCGAGAAGATACGCCCATCTTTTCATTCCCTCAACTCACCGTGATCCTGATCTTATCTACTCCGTACCACTCGTAGCCAGAAGGGTTCCAGTGAATACTTCCATCAAGCGGCTGGCTCCGGCCAAGGGCATCGATGGCTCGCGACCAGATCTCGTGTTGACCGGGGCGCAGGGGCACGGTGATCGTCCACGGGTACCAGGCATACCGACTGGCCGGAACCTGCAGGCGCGCCCGCTGCCAGGTTCTTCCCCGATCGGTGGAGACATAGACCGCTTCGATCTCTACCATTCCGTCATTCCACGCCACGCCGCTGATGGTGACCGGGCCGGCGGCGACGACATCGTCCTCCAGCGGCGACCAGATGATGCTCTTGACGCGCTGATGCCAGTTGGGCGCCGTATTCTCGAATGTCCGCTTCAGTCGAGTGCCGGGTTTGACGGGGCGAATGTAGGTCCGATAGCGGGGAATCTGGTGATGGTTGAACGTCTCGTGAGCTTCCAATCTCAGCCGGTGAAGCCATTTGATGTTCATCGTGCCGTAATAACCGGGAATGATGAGCCGGACCGGTCCACCATGAACGGCCGGAATGGGCTCACCGTTCATTTCCAGAGCAAGAATGGCTTTGTCGATGACATCGTGAAGGGGAACGCTGTGCTCGAAGTCGGGCGCCGTGGGGACGAGCGGTGCGTCCTTGCCCTCAGCGGTGAGAAATCGGGCGCTGGGGTGAATGGTGACCTCGGCTCGCTCGAAGACTGTTTTGAGGAGCACGCCTCGCCAGCGCACATTACCCATCCCGCCCTTCTTCCACTGTGTGCCTCGCGTCTTCACCGTCCGGGCATAATAGCTCCGGCCATTGCCCGAACACTGTAAGACCATTTCGACGTCCGTTTGCTCCATCTGGGCCAACTCGGTGGCGCTGATGATCCGAGGTGCTTTGACTAATCCCATGATCTCGATCGTCCAGTTGTCGAGCGGGAGGGGATCGAGGGTGAGCGATCCGGGGAGGAACTGATTATTGCGCACGAAGAGGGTCTCTTTCGGCGTCACTCGATGCTGGCGCAATAGTTCTACGGGCGTTTCCAGGACGCCCGTCTTGCTGTTATGGACGATGAGTCGCCGGTCCTTACCGGGGATGAGTCGTGAAGGATCGATCGGCCGTTGAGCCCACGCCGCACGAAGATGCACTGGCGAGACGCCCCAGCCGATGGCCGCCGTTCCCACCAATTTGACGAACGCGCGCCGATCGAGCGACGCCGCGTCGAGAGCAGAAGTCGAAGGAGACTGGTGATCTCGATTGGGAGAGCGGAGGTATTTGGTTGGCATTCGGTCATCCTCCCCGATGATGAGTTTCATGAGGCTCGGCGGAAAAAGCAGCCGCTCGAGCAACATGCGCTCGGCGGTCGTGCTTTGCTCGCCTTGCCCGTCATGTGTTCGCGCCGACCCGAGATGATATTGAAGCGGTGATGATGGCCTCTTGTCGGCCGCATGTCAAGAGCGAAGGAGAAGGAAAGGCGCACCGATGGTCAATGTGGCGATGCTCGGATGTCCGACGCCGCATCCGATACTCCTCGCCAACGGGCCGGAGTTCGGGGAGTCCCGTCCACTGAACGTCCGGTTCGGGATGCCCGTCGATTGCCGATATCCCGCTTCACCAGTTGAGGCGCTGACGGAGCATCTTCATGTGACTCCGACTGACATCCACCTGGTGGCCACAGCTCAATGTCAATCGCGCCGTATTATTACCGAACGCGGTGACCTCTCGAATGTGGTTGATATTGACGATGCTTTGACGATGCACGCGAATGAACACGTTGGGATCGAGCCGATCTTCCAGTTGTGCGAAGGTCGTGTATTTGGTCCAGAACTCGCCCTCGGCCGTGGTCACATACACCAGGCCTCGATCGATCCGCAGGGAGGTGATCTCATCGATCTGGAGAATGCGGATGCGACGGTGCGCGCGTACCGGGAGGCGTTGCAGATACGGCTCAGATCGGCCAACGACCGTCTGCAAGAACTCGACCAACCGGGAGCTGGCCCACTCGCGCGTCGCCAGCTTCTCTCGCGCTTTGGCGATGGCCTGCTCCAATCGCTGACGGCGAACGGGCTTCAGCAGATAATCGATGGCGTTGACTTCGAAGGCCCCGACCGCGTACTGATCATAGGCGGTGACGAAAATGACCAGCGGTAGCCGTTCCAGATCCAACATGCGGAGCACGCCGAAACCGTCCAGATCGGGCATCTGTACATCCAGCAGGAGCAAGTCGGGTCGGTGTGCTTCGATCTTCAGCACAGCGTCTGAGCCACTGTCGGCTTCGGCGACGACGTCGATATCGGCAAATGCTGTGAGCAGCCGACGCAGCCGTTTTCGCGCCAGCTCTTCGTCATCGATGATGAGTGTGCGGATAATAGACATCATGCTCATTATTTCAGACCCGAACGCCGAGGGCAACGAGCACCGGGATGTGAAGCTGTCAAGGCTCCTCCAAAAGGAGAAGCTCCATACCTGAGGTGAATCGCTGACAGTGAGAAAATTCCCTGGTGACGCGAAATCGATAGCCGAACAGGCCGAGCATCTTGGCAGGGATAGTGAGTTCGCTACGTTCGGGAAAGACGACGTGACCATCGATTTGCTTTTGCCACAACTCGTAGCCGAACTCGCTGCTGCTCGTCACCAACCATCGACGGACGGTGCCAACGCTTGGCATCGACACCCGAATGATGAAGAAGACGGCCTCATCGATCCAGGCCGTGCCGGCCATTTTGAGCATCGCTTTCTCGACAAAGTTGCGAGGTCTGGCTCGAGGATTGGGCGTGAGGGCCACTTTGATGGTGGAGTGTCCATCGAGTTGCTCTCGCCCGATAACGGTCATGCGGTAGAGTTCCAGCACGCGACTGAGGGGTGGAGACTTCGCCGCTTCCCCGCTTCGTGCCTCGGCTGACGTGTGCCGGCGTCGCTTTCGCTGTCGCAGGTCCCGCTCGATCTGCTTTTGTCGCTGTTCTGCCGTGGTCGGCTTTCCATCCTTGGCGAGCAGAATGGCGGTGGGAGGGCCGTATCGGTTGGGGAAGATCCGAAACGTTTTGACGTGTCGGCTTTTGACCGAGCCATCTGCTCGCAGGACTTCACGGATGCGCGTCTCCCGGAAGGTGTCATTCTCTCTCAGGGCTTCTTGTTGTCTGGCCATAGCCAACACGCGTTCGCGCAACGTCGCCGCTGTAGGCAGCGACCGGTCTTGCCCGGCGCCGGGAATCAACCCTGCATATCCCACAAGAAGAAGAGCGGGAACGATCGACGGTCACATTGGCGCATGGTTTTGTTCACCTCCTGAAGAGATGTCTCATTCGCCTCATGAGATCTGCGATGTTTCCCACCATAAGCCACCACTCGCGCCAAGGCTGCACTAACTGACCACCGGTTCAACTCCGACCGGGATGGCAAACGATACCGTTGTGCCCTGTCCGGGCAAGCTGTCGATGTGCAGTGCGGCTTCCCGTCCGTACAGACGGATCAGGCGGTCGTTCACGTTGGCCAAACCGATGCCGCGCGAGAGAAGATGATGGAGCCCCGAGCGGGGGATGCCCACGCCAGTATCGGCTACCGAAATGCTCAGATTCCCGGCTATCACCGTTGCCGAGAGAGTGACGCACCCACCGCGGGGAGCTGGTTCGATGCCATGTTTGACGGCATTTTCGATGAGCGGCTGGATGGTGAGGGCGGGAATCTTGACCGATTGTGCCGCCGGTGCGATCTCCATCCGAAATTGCAATTTCTCGCCCAGGCGCACTTTTTCCACTCTCACGTATGTTTCTACCAGATCGAGTTCCTGCCTCAGCGCGACGAAGGCGTGATTGGATTTGAGAGCCTGACGGAAGAGATCGGCCAGATCGACGATGAGTTCCTCAGCGGCGGGGGGATCTTCCCCGATGAGCGCAGCGACCGAATTGAGAGCATTGAAGAAGAAGTGCGGATCGATTTGTGCCCGGAGCGCGCGAAGTTCGGCTTCCGCGGCCAGCTTCCGCAGTTCCTGTTCGGCAATGGCCTGTCGCCGCCGTGCTTCATGGAGTCGCACATTCTCCAGGGTGCGCTCGACCTGTACAGCCACCGTCCGGAGAACGCTCAATTCCTCGCTCAAATAACCTTGTCCATAAGCCCGTGGTCCGACCAGAATGACGCCCATCGCCGCTTCTGGCGATCCGACGGTCAACACGAGTTCGACGCGGCGTCGTGCTAATTCCGCGTATAAGGCATCGTCACCGATGGTCCGCTTCAGCATGACGTGAGCGCGTCGTTCGCAAAGCGCCTCAGACAGTCGAGCGGCGAAGGCGTCCGAAGAAGGCAGGAAATGAACGACCTGGATGGCGAACGCCTCTCTCAAGGCCTCGGAGACCGTATCCACCAGCGACCGCTCATCGGTCACCGCTCGCAGCCGATCGTTGAACCAATCGAGCAGTTGGGAATAATCGCGACGCTTGAAGAGATGCCGATCGACCAGACGATAGATGCGGTCGCGCAGTGGGGGATAGAGAACCAGAACGCCGAGCCAGAGTCCGGTGAACAAGATCGAGCGAAGGGTTCGATCGGGAACCAGAACGAGCGTCGCGCTCAGGGGGGCTTCCACCAGTTCGGCATAGACCAAGGTGATGAGGAAGATAGCAAACAATGCCGCTCCGCGCTTCAAGACGATGTCCATGAACGTCGCTTTGTAGAAGCGATAGGCGATGATCAATCCGGCGGGAATCGGCGAGAGCGCCCACATCAAAGAGAATCCCGACCACGTCCAGGCGATGCTCCCCTCCGGTAGATGAACCCTTTCTCCTCCCATGGCGTGGAGGACGATGATCACCAGGTTCGCTCCATTCCACAGAAACGCGGCCAAGGAGACGAGGAGAGAGGCGAGCATCCCCATCCGTCGTCGACGTGCTCCGATGAGATCGCGCCCTATCAGGACACTCAGGATGGCAAATATGAGCGCGCCAATGAGGAAGCCAAAGAAGGCGAGCAATGGCTCGACCTCGATGATGCCTGCATCCTTCAGGAGTTCGTCACTCTGCAGTCGCGCTGCTGCCGCTAAGGCCAGGCGAGAGTGGGGGGCTAATTCCCGTGCGCGCCGCCAACTGGCTTGCGCTCGCGCGCGATCACCCATCTTGCTGTAGGTATCGCCCAGAACGAGGTGGATCTCGGCTCGCTGCTCTTCGCTCCCCGGGTGTCGTTCCAGCAGTCGAAGGATTTCGGTGAAGTCTTCTACCGCCAGACGATCGCGACCGAGAAAGGAAGGGGCATAAAAACAGGAATACCCTCGCAGTTGGCGAACTTCGATGGAGTTCGGAGCGAGTGCGACGGCTCGATCCAGTTCGGCAAAGGCTCGCTGACCCAGAGTGGCGGCTTGGTCCGGCGGTGCGAGATGGTAACCAATCTTCAAACCGAGTAACGATCCGTGATAGGCCAAAGCAATGGCGTTATCCGGGTCGCGAGCCAGAATCTGTTCGAAGATTTTTTCCGCCTCGAATTGGGCTCCCGCTTCGCGCTCCACGGCCAACCAGTAATAAGCGCGCCCCAAATCCAATTGTCGCGCCAGATTGTCCGGATCAACGGCCAGTTGCGCCTTCAAGCGATCGATGTAGTCCAACTGCATTCGCCGGTACCGCTGCATCACGGACCAGGGGTTCTCATTCCAATAGATATCCTGTGCGAACGACGGAGCGCTCGCCATGAACACGATCATCATGCTGAGAAGGTGCCGCACTGGTGACATGGCACGATACCTCGCCCTTGTCTCTCGTGAATTCGCCGAGCGGGTCTCCTCGACGATTCGCCTGCCGGCGGTCGCTCCGGAGGATGTCGGCGATCCCGCTCGGAGGAGCCGCGTTCCAGCCCGGTTATTTGTAGAAAGCGATGTCATCGAGATACAATTCGAACGCTTCATGAGGAGCGCCGCTGGTGAAGAATGAGATGCCCTTCACCTCATGCGCGTTCCATTCCACTCGTCTTCCAAACCCTTGTTGCCGGAGTTCAGAAAAGGGGATGCGCACCAGCTTCCACTCATCTCCGGCGGTGAACGAAGCGGAGAAGTCATCATGATCCTTGACGGCGGCGATGTGCACGAGAATCCGGTACGTTTTACCATCGCCTCGGGCATAGAATTGGATGCCTCGGTAAGCGCTCACATCGACCGCCGATTCAGGATCCCGGCTGAGTGACAGCGCAGCGCCGGCAAAGGGGCCCCAGGTGAATCGCGTCGTCACCCGTCCACTGATCTTGAGGGCGTACGGCGAGCCGCGAGCACCAGCGGGAATGACGTCGATCTGCGCTTGGGATGAGCCTCCGGCCACGCGATCATCGACGGCCACCCATCGACCGCCCCAACGGCTGGTCACATCGCCATCTTCGAA
>RFHM01000031.1 GCA_003696865.1 Acidobacteriota bacterium
AGCCGTGGGGTGTCCATCTGGGTACATCCCGCCTTTCGATGTGAAAATCTGTGGGCTCCTCTCCGCCTCCCGCTGTGTCGATCTGTTTCCCCGCTTCTCAGCCACGCCAACCGGGGTTCACAGCCATGGCCATTGATGGTATACTCAACTGTGGCCATCGACGAGGAGAACGATTTCACCATAGGGTGGTCAAGATGAATTTCAAAGAGCTCTGCCCGGCCAGACTCGTTGTCGCGTCGAACCGAAGCCCTTACACTTTTCGCCAGATTGGGCGCTCGATGAAAGCGGAACGAGCCATCGGCGGCCTGGTGGCCGCCGTGGAACCCGCCCTCTGCTTCCTCGGGGGCATCTGGATCGGTTGGAGCGGTCGACCGCAGCACCAACCGGAGCGCATGGCCGTCCCGCCCGACGATCCCAAGTACGAACTCCAGTTCGTCGCCCTCTCCAACGACGAGATCAATCGCTACTATGAAGGGTTCGCCAATGGAGCTCTCTGGCCGCTCTGTCACTACGCTCTGGACAAGTGCGATTTCTCCCGCGAGCACTGGCAGGTGTATGCTGCCGTCAATCAGAAATTCGCCGCGGCCATCCTCCAAGAGCTTCGCCCTCAAGATGTCGTCTGGATTCACGATTATCACCTCGCTCTCGTTCCCCAATTCGTTCGAACGGGCGCGCCTGGGGTCCGCATCGCCTACTTCTGGCATATTCCCTTCCCCAGCGTCGATCTATTCCGGGCGCTCCCGTGGCGACGGGACGTCCTGCGAGGATTATTGAACAGCGATCTCATCGGTTTTCACACCGAAACCTATGTCCGAAATTTCCTGGACTGCGCCGAGACCATACTGAACGTTCCCGTGGATCGGGAAAGAGGGCTCGTCACCCTGGGGAACCGCGCGGTGAAGGTCCGCGCCCTCCCGCTGGGGATCGACGTCGCCTACTGCCAGCAGCTCGCCTCATCGCCCGAAATGCAAGCCAAAGCCGAGACGATTCGCCGGGCATTGAAATCGGAGATCGTCGCTCTGGGCGTGGAGCGTCTCGATTACACCAAAGGCATCCTGGAGCGGATGTGGGCCGTGGAACGACTGCTGGAGAAATATCCCGATCTGCGTCATCGGTTCTCGTTGCTTCAAATCGCCGCGCCGAGCCGGACGAAGGTATCCGAGTATCGCCGTCTCAAACGATTGGTAGACGAAACGATCGGTCGCATCAACGGTCGTTTCGCTCAATTGGACTGGGCACCTATCACCTACTTCTACAAGGCCATCCCTCGCGCCGAGTTGACCGCTTACTATCAGGCGGCCGACATGGCGCTGGTGATCCCCCTTCGAGATGGCATGAACCTGGTGGCCAAAGAATATGTGGCCTCCCGAACCAACGACGAAGGCATCATCATCCTCAGCGAGTTCGCTGGCGTCGCCGAAGAATTCGAGCAGGAAGCCATCCTGGTGAACCCGTTCGATATCGAGCAGGTGGCCGAGGCCATCAAACAGGCCATCGACATGGAACCTTCGGAGCGGCGCCAACGAATGCACCGTTTGCGAGAGAAGGTCAAACGCCACGATCTCACCTGGTGGCTTCGACGAATCCTTCGCGAGATCGCCTCTCTGTCAGAGAGCCGCGTTGTTGTGGAATCCAACGTGATGCGCCATCGAGCTCCATGAACATCACCGTCCCGCAACTCCTGGAAGAGGTTCGCCGACACGATCGCCTGTTCCTCCTGCTCGATTACGATGGCACGCTGGTTCCCATCGCTCCCACTCCCGAACAAGCGCGTCTCGCCCCCGATGTGATCGATACGCTCCGCGCGTTGGCCGCCGCCGAGAGCGTGCAACTGGCCGTGATCAGTGGCCGGTCGCTCGAAGATCTCCGACGATGCGTTCCCATCGAGGGGCTGTTCCTGGTAGGCGGGCATGGCGCCGAGATCCGCACGCCCACGGGTCAGCGGCACTGGCTGGTCGATCCGGCGGTTATTCGGCCCATCGTCGATCGACTGGCGGCCCGAGCGGAAGTGGCTTTGTCTGGGCTCACCGGCTGTCTGGTGGAGAACAAACGTCTGAGCCTGGCGCTGCACTATCGTCTGGCTGCCCCTTCGGTCGCTCGGGAAGCCGTGGCGCGCTTCCTCCGCCTCGGCGAACCCTATGTTGGCGAGGGCCAATTCCAGTGGCTGCGAGGGAAACGGATCATCGAACTGCGTCCCGCCGGCGTTCATAAGGGACGGGCCATCGCCTTTCTCCTGGAGCGGTATTTGCGTCCCGGCGAATGGCCGATTTATCTGGGCGATGATCGCACCGATGAGGATGCTTTTCGGGCGTTATCGGATACGGGCATCACGATTCGAGTCTCAGCAGAAGAGGAACCGTCCCGGGCTCGCCATCGGCTGAGATCGCCGGCAGAAGTTCATCAATTCCTCGACGGGTTGAGGAGGCACTATGGTTGAACAGTTTCTCTTCTACAGCGAAGCGCATATCGCCGTCTGGGCGGGGCTCACGGCTTCCAACCTCTATTCGCTATGGACGGGTTTGCAAAAGGTGAGCGGCTCGGCCATCTTCTACCACATGCACCACTCTTTGTTGCGGCGTCATTTCACGACGTCCGATTATATGAACGACTTCGCCCGCTGGGTCTGGACCTACTTGAATCAACCTGCGCTGGCCGAAAAACTGGCCAGCGTCGATCCCTGGGAATTCACCAGCGTGCGAGACGTTCGGGAGAAACTCCTGGCCTACCTGGAACCCTATGTGGGAGAGATGGAGACGTTCATGCGCGTGCCCGAGCGCGACGAGTTTCAGTTCATCGAGTTGCGGAGCCTGGCTTTCCCCACCGGGCTCACGGCCATCGATCTGCCGAGCTTTCGCGACTGCCTCCGGCAGGTGGGTCACGGCTCGTTGTTCTATCACCTCATCGAGGCGCGGTTGCGATTGGGACGCCGGTCCAATGATTTTTCCGAATGGCTGTCCGATTGCTTGAAAGAAGACGCCCTCGCCGAGCGGATCAACAATCTGAGTCCCTATGCCTACAATTTGTGGCAACTGCGATCCAAGATCATCGAACTGGTCGAAGCGAGGCTCTCATGAACAAAATCCGATTGGACGATTACGCTCCCATCGTTGGTTCCGCCGAGATTCACGAGATTCGGGCCCTGGCCGAGTGTGTGGGTCCGGTATCGCTCCAGCACATCAATTCCACGGCTACTGGTGGCGGCGTGGCCGAGATTCTGTCCTGGGTGGTCGCGCTCATGAAGGATTTGGGACTCAAGGTCAAATGGACGGTCATCGATGGCCCGCCCACCTTCTTCGAGGTGACCAAAACGTTTCATAATGCGCTGCACGGCGCGCGCGTCTCGGTCACGCCGGAGATGTTCGAACTGTTCACCGAGGTGAGCAAGCAGAATCTGCGAAAAGTCGATCGTCGAGCGGATTTCGTCATCGTGCACGACCCGCAGCCGGTGGGGCTCATTGTGGCCAGAAAGAATCGGCGCACGCGGTGGATCTGGCGCTGCCATATCGACCTCTCCGAGGCCGATGCCCGCGTGTGGGGATTTTTGCGAACCTATGTGGAGCGTTTCGACGCCGCCGTGTTTCACCTGCCGGAATATGCCAAGGAGTTGCTCATCGACCAGTTCATCATCCCTCCGGCCATTGATCCGCTCAGCGACAAGAACCGGGAATTGAATCCATCGGAGATCGAAGGGATTCTCAACCGCTTCGGCATCGACCCCGAGAAGCCCATCATCTTGCAGGTCTCCCGCTTCGATCGCCTCAAAGATCCTCTCGGCGTGCTCGAAGCCTATCGGTTGGTGAGGCATTGGCACGACTGCCAGCTCATCCTGGCCGGCGGCAGCGCCGCCGATGATCCGGAGAGTGGTCGCGTGCTGGCCGAAGTGCGCGAGCGCGCCGCCGAGATTCCCGACGTCCACATCCTCGACTTGCCGCCAACCAGTCACGTGGAAATCAACGCTCTCCAACGCGCGGCGACCGTGGTGGTCCAGAAGTCGGTCAAGGAAGGATTTGGCCTCGTGGTCACCGAAGCGATGTGGAAAGGGAAACCGGTAGTGGGTGGCGCCGTGGGCGGCATCCGTCGTCAGATCATTCACGGGAGCACCGGATTCCTGGTGCACACGGTCGAAGGCACGGCGTTCCGCGTCCGTCAACTGCTCAGTCATCCGGAGATGGCCGCTCAGATGGGGCAGGCGGCCCGCGAGTATGTGCGCACGAATTTCCTCGTCACGCAATATTTGAAAAACTGGCTGCTGCTCCTATTGGCCGTGAGGAAACCCTGGAAGGGCTTGATGCACTGGCCAAAGCGGGGGTGAGGATCTCATCCAGGTGCGTGGGTTGAGCTCCAGGGAGTTCTGGAAGTAGTGTGTCACCAATGGATTACACCAAAGCGTTACCCCATCGCCCGAGGCGCGGGGTGACCTGCAGGGGGGCCTCCCTGGGAAATCACCGCAGAGGCGCAGAGATCCTCACAACAGGCTCTTTTCATGTCGTTGGTATGGCATCCGTGCGCCATGGGCGACGCCCTCGAAAACAATGGTGGCGCAAGCTGACAGCTTGCACTATGTGTTTTCATCCTCTCGGTGTGACTTGCTAGGCCATGCCCACTCCTGTGGACTCTCGCTCTCCCACTTGGCCCCGGCGCTCGCCTCCGGAGATCGTTACGCTCCCACCCAATAGCTCAAAACGTGAGGCCTCCCCGCAGCCAAGCTGCGGGGCTTCCCGGGAAGGGAGGAAAAGCGCCGTGAACTAGCTGACACTATGAGGCCTCCCCGCAGCCAAGCTGCGGGGCTTCCCGGTTCAGGCCTGGGGATCGTTACGCTCCCTGCTCATGGCTCGAAACCCGACCCTCTCCGCCGACCAGCCCCCGGGGTGCCCATCAGTGTCAACATCGCTTTTCACCGTGAAAACCCGTGAGCGATTCAAATAGCACATGGATGCCCACAGAAACGGCGCGATGCTCACCGATCAACCAAGAGAAGAAAATCGGTGTCAATCCCGCTTTTGGCCGTGCCAATCGGTGTGCTATTCCCCACTGGCGGCGGGAATCTCTCAACGCACTCCCATCCTGTGTCCCTCCCGTCGACGGGCGATGTGTGACCCACCAATCACCACCGAGATGACGGGCGCGGATGGAGAGGGCCTGTCGATCTCTCGACCTTTCAACAGCTTGGGCTGGCCAGTCTGCACCATTTGATGATAACATAGCTCTGTGAGAACGCAGTCGAGCGGCAGCACATCATCTGGAGCGGGGTTGCTCCCCATCCGAGGGGCGCCCCGATGACGCTGTCCGTATACCATGACGGGGAGAGGGAAGAGTGAAAAAAGTAAGCATTGATGAACTGATTGCTGGACTCAGCCAGTTCTCTCCTGAGGATTTCACTCAGGACCACGTCTTGGCGTACTTGCGGGAATATAGAGTAGACGAAGCCTCGCTGGAGCCCTACATCCGGTTTGGCGAACGAACGTTCACTCGCAATCCGGTGAGCAGAGACGAACGTTTCGAGGCCGTCCTTCTCTGTTGGGAACCCGGACAGCATTCGCCCGTGCACCGGCACTTCGGACAGTTGGGATGGATGACCGTCGTCCGAGGCCAACTGGTCATCACCACGTTCACCAAATTGCGCAGCCGATTCATGGAGAGCGAAGAGCCCGACGTCAACTGGAGCCCCATCAATTCCATTTTCCTCAAACAGCAGCACCGGTATGCCGTCCCCGAAGGGGACGTCATCGTCGAGGTGACCAAGCCAGAGACCATCCACATGACCGAGAATCCGACCGCGTTCAACCAGCAAGCCATCAGTTTGCATATCTGTTCGCCACCATCGGTTACCTCCGTCATCTACGACGTGGAAAACCATCGCTGCCGAACGGTTCGAATGGGCTACGTCTGACGTGGAAGGCCCGTAAAGGGGGGCTTGTGGCCGTCCACTGATCCCAGGGAAACGATCCCTGTATCGCGCGCATCGTAAATGGACGATGAGTCCACCGAGAGAGGAGGGAAGAAGAGGGATGAGAGTAACTACGCGCTATCTGCCGATTCGCATCGGGATTCTCCTCACCGCGCTCGGAGCGACCGTCCCCTCGATGGCTGTTCCGCAGGAGGCGCACGGAGTGATTTCCGGTTACGTCGTTTCGGACGCCGGTCGGCCCGTCAAATATGCCACCGTTCAACTCTACATGACGTCCTCGAACAGCGGAAAATATCCTCACAACGTATTGACCGGTAAGGATGGCTCCTTCCGGTTCGAGCATCTCCCTCCCGGCACCTATCGGGTGAGCGCCTACCGGGCCGGTTACGTCCAATCGACTCAGACGGGAGAGCCTCCTCTGGAAGTGACGTTGGAGGAAGGTCAGGAGATCACCGACGTGGAAGTGACGCTCATGAGAGGTGGCGTGATCACCGGGCGTGTCCTGGACGAGGATGGCGATCCCATTGTGAACACTCAGGTCATCGCCTGGCGCAGAAGCGAGAACGGCTACTACCAGCAGATGAACCAAGCCCGTACCGACGATCGCGGCGTCTACCGCATCTATGGATTGCCGCCGGGCGACTACGTGATCAGCTCACAGATTCCCTTCCGGTGGAGTCGACACGCCTCGTATGGGATGACCTACTTCCCCGGCGTCGTCTCGCGCAAGCAGGCCGAAATTCTCTCCATCACGGCGGGAAGCGAAATCACGGGCATCGACATCAGTCTGCAGCCCGACCGGGGCGCCAAAATCGTCGGGCGAGTGACGCTGGCCGGAAGCAAACAACCGTTGAGCGGACTGCGCGTCACCCTTTATGGGGAGAATCTCTCCCTCTCGGCGACCACCAAATCCGACGGGAGCTACACCTTCGCCGGCCTCCCCAAGGGAACGTTCCACCTGCACATCAATCCCACCCAGAAGAACGTCGTTCCCGTGCAGAAAAGGGTGACGATCGAATCGCTCAAGACCGTTCGCCTGGATATCCAGTTAGAGGAAGGGGGTCAGATCAGCGGCGCGTTGGAGCTCATCGGGGGTCGCTCCGTCCCCGATCCGCAACAACTCACCATCAATGCCCGACTCGCGCCTCTCGATGCGCGGCAACCGCTTCTGGTGGGAACGCGGACGGCGCACATCAATCCCGATGGGACGTTCACCATCGGTGGCCTTCCTTCGGCCCGCGTGCAACTCACCGTGCACGCGCCCAATAACCGGTATTTCCTGAAAGCCATCACTCGTGGCGAGCGCCAACTCGCGCAACCCTCACTGGTCATCGAATCGGGTCAGCATCTCTCTGACATTCACCTCATTCTCTCGGATGAGGTCGGCGAGGTGCGGGGCTACATCCCGTCAGTCGAGGACGCCACTCAATCCTATCACGTGGTGCTCGTCCCCGCCGACGAATCCCGCTGGCGCGATTATGCCGCTTACCGGCACGCCTGGAGCCATGGCGAGCGACCGGCCGTGCTCCGAGGCGTGCCCGTCGGACGATACTTGCTCTTCGCCCTGGATGGGACTGTGGGATTTGGTGGCGAAGCCTTCATTCGCGCGCATCTCAGTCAGGCCGTGGAAGTGGA
>RFHM01000235.1 GCA_003696865.1 Acidobacteriota bacterium
CCGGCGCCGAGGCCGCTGCCGCCGGCGGGTTCACCTCGATCGCCGCCATGCCCAATACGCACCCGGTCAATGACAACGCCGCCGTCACCCGATTCATCATCGAACAGGCCGCCGAGGAAGCTCCGGTCAACGTCTTTCCCGTGGGCGCCATCACCGCTCGGTCGGCAGGTGAGGCGCTGGCCGAAATTGGCGAGATGGTTCAAGCGGGAGCTGTGGCCATCAGCGACGACGGTCGTCCGGTGATGAACGCTCAGGTCATGCGCCGGGCCATGGAATACGCCAAGCAGTTGGACATCCCGGTCATCGATCACTGTCAGGACCTGAACCTCTCCGGCGATGGCGTCATGCACGAGGGGTATTTCTCGACCTTGCTGGGCTTGAAAGGCATTCCCGCGGCGGCCGAAGAGGTTCAGGTGGCTCGGGATATCCTGCTGGCCGAATTGACCGGGGCGCGCGTTCATCTGGCCCACCTGAGTACGGCGGGCTCGGTGGAACTGGTGCGCCGGGCCAAGCGGAAAGGAATTCCCATCAGCTGCGAAGTCTGCCCCCATCACTTCACGCTCACCGACGAAGCGGTGACCAGTTACGACACGAACACCAAAATGTATCCTCCGCTCCGCAGTCAGCGCGATGTCGACAGCCTGCTCGAGGCCATCGCCGATGGCACGATCGACGCCATCGCCACCGATCACGCTCCCCATCACCTGGACGAAAAAATGCTCGACTACAATCAAGCCCCGTTCGGGATCGTGGGATTAGAGACGGCGTTCGGTCTGGCCATGACCCGGCTGGTGGACAGCGGGCGGATCGGGCTCAGGCGGTTGATCGAGCTGCTGTCGTCGGCCCCGGCGCGCATTCTCGGCCTGGATCGCGGAACCTTGCGCGTCGGGGCGGTGGCCGACGTCACGCTCTTCGATCCACGACAGGAGTGGATCGTCGATGTCCGGCGGTTCAGATCGAAGAGCCGGAACTCGCCGTTTCACGGTTGGAAACTGAAAGGAGTCATCAAAGCCACGATCGTCGGCGGAGAGATCGTATTCGAGGCGTCGGACACCTCATCGGAAACGAGTTCCACGGAGTGAAACTTTCCTCCTCGGGTCGCGTATGACGAAACGGACCGACGCTATGGATGTGAGCACGGCAGTCGCGGCTGGTTATGGGAACGAAGAAGCGATGGCGCGGGCCATCCAGAGCGACCTGTTCGAACGCATCGTTCATCGCTATCACCGACCGGTGACGGCGTTCATCTACCGCATGGTCGGCGATTATGAGACGGCGCTCGATTTGACGCAGGAGGTGTTTTTGAAGGTTTATCTGGCGCTCGATCGATACGATGAACGGTTCAAGTTCAGCACCTGGCTGTTCAAAATCGCCTCCAATCACACCATCGATTACTTGCGCAAACAGACGCACCGTACGCACTCGCTGGATGCCACCGAGGAGGATGCGGAGAATCACCCTGTGGAACTGGTCTCTCCCGAGCCCTCGCCGGAGCGCCAATCGATCTTGCACGAGCGGAGAACGATCATCGAGGCGGCGATCGCCGAACTCCCTCTGCCCTATCGCCAGGTGATCGTGCTGCGACACGTGGCGGAACTTTCATACGAAGAAATCGCTCACGTCACCGGACTCCCGTTGGGGACGGTGAAAAATCGCATCTTCCGGGCGCGCGAGGCGATCCGGAAGAAACTCCTCCGGATGGGAATTGACGGAACAGAATGAACTGTGATCGAGAAAAACTCTATCTTTATCTGGAGAGAGCGCTGAGCCCTTCGGAGAGCGCCGAGGTGAGCGCTCATCTACAAACCTGTCCCGCGTGTGCCGCCGAGCTTGGCAGCCAGCAAGCGGTGATGGATGAACTGGACCGGCTCGCCGACGTGCCTCTGCCCCAATGGTTGCCGGAGCGGATCATCCAACGGGTGTCCGAAGACGTGGCTCTGGCGTGGCAGACCAAGGCCGAGCGCCGCCGGGCTCTGGTAGTGGCCGTGGGATTGACGGCGATCACCTGTGCGCTGCTGAGCCTTCCCACGCTGGCCGGTTATCTGCGAACGGCCTGGGTTGGACTTCATCTGGCCGGACGCCTGGTCTGGGATCTCGTCGCGGTGAGCCTCAAGGCCGTATCATTGGTCACCATTGGCCTGCTCCACGACGTGGCCGGCGAGACCGAACTCATCGTCCTCCTCGCCCTTCTCACCGGAGTGATCATCAGCCTCATCGTGGCTCATCGCACCTGGCCGTCGTCGGCATCTCTGGAGAAGAGATGAGGACGCGTCTCGTCATCACGGCGCTATTTCTCCTTCTGCCGATCGGCCCATCGTCATCTGCCGCCCGATCGGCCGATCCCAGCATAGCCGACGGCCCCCGCATCATTCGTCCCCAGGAGACGGTGTCCGACGTCGTGGTTCGCGGTCGGCGATTGGAGGTCCTGGGGCGAGTGGAAGGCAGCATCCTGGTCATGGGCGATGATGCCATCATCGAAGGCCGCGTCGATGGCGATGCCATCGTCCTCGGCGGCGATCTCATCCAGCGACGGCAGGGATTCATTGGCGGCGACGTCATCGTCATCGGGGGACGGTATCAGCGCGCCGCTGAGGCTCCCGCATTACACCCCTCCTCCAAGATCATCGAGATCCGCGAGTATGGCCAGTCGCTACGGGAATCGTTTCGGCATCCCTGGCGAGCCATCCTGGTGCCTCAGATCACGCCGGCGGCTCTCGGGCAGCGCGCGCTCGGTCTCCTGCTCTATTTCCTCATCGCCCTGCTCATGATCGCCCTGATGCCCTCGCCCATCAATCGAGCCATTCGGATGGTCAGACGGCACTCTGGACGCCTGGGCCTCTTCGGCCTGCTGGCGCTCTCGCTGTTGTTCATCGTGCTGTTGGTCATCGTACGATTCCTCCCCATGGCGTTGGCCGTGCCGATGACGCTGTTTGTATGGCTCCTCTGGTTCGGCGCTTATCTGTTGGGGAGCCTGGCCGTGCATGTGGTCATCGGCCGCTGGATTCAAAGCCGGCTGGTGCGCTCGCCCACCCCTTCCACGATCATGGCTCTGCTCTATGGCATGGTGGTCATCGCCATTCTCTCCACCCTCCCCATCATCGGATTAATGACGCTTCTCGTGCTGGTGACGTTGAGCCTGGGAGTAGCCCTCCGGCTCCCCTTTCGATCGCCAGAGCTGGGAGCGTAGTTGCCCCTCCCGGGCGCGCGTTCCGGGCCGATCCCGCGCCGTCGTGCATCGCCTCCGTGGACGAGAGTTCGGTCGCTCATGTATAATTGTGGAGTGGGCTTGGAGTGGGTCGGACGGTCGCTTGCTCATCGCCCTCCGGGGCGCTGGGCAAGAGGAAAGTCCGAACACCACAGGGCAGCGGGCTGGGTAACACCCAGGCAGGTGGGCTCGCGGGAGGTCGGTGCGATGAGCGCGTCCTTCCCAGAGCGCGCCTGACGACAAGTGCAACAGAGAGCAGACCAGCCGTGCCAGAGGGCTCGCTCCCTCGCCATGAGCACGGTGATGGGTGAAACGGTGGGGTAAGAGCCCACCAGCGGGCGTGGTGACACGCTCGGCTAGGCAAACTCCCCGCGGTGCAAGACCAAATAGGGAGGCGGTAACAGGGTGGCCCGTCCGAGCATCGCTGGTCTCCCTGAAGAGGTCAGCGATCCCGTCTCCGGGTAGGTCGCTCGAGCCGTTGAGTAATCGACGGCCTAGATGAATGACCGTCCTCCGCTCTCTGCGGAGACAGAATTCGGCTTACAGACCTGCTCCAAGCCCGTCCTCCGGACGACTCCTCCTCATTCCCCATCCGGCACCGAAGAATGATCCCATGCCCGTCGGCATGCCTCTCTAGAGCTTGACGACATTTTCCGCTTGCAGCCCCTTGGGTCCTTCGATGAGGTCGAATTCGACCAACTGACCCTGTCGGAGCGACTTGTACCCGTCCTCCTGGATGGCCGTGTAATGGACGAAAATGTCCGGTTGGCCATCTCCCTGCTCGATGAACCCGTATCCTTTATTGTTATTGAACCACTTGACTCTGCCTCGCATTCTCGGCATACGTCTCGACCTCCCTAGAAAAACTCGACGACGGGCGACGACGCGTCTCCGGGTGCGCGCCGCCGGGCTGACACGAGGAGAGGCAAGGCCACACCGGGAGAGCGAAACGCGCGCGGGGCGAGCAATCGGAGAAACGGTAGCGGAATGGCAATGGACGACACCGGCCGACCACCATGGAACGGCCAACGGGAACTGCTCGGAGTGTTCGCTGATCTCCCATCACCGCCATCGGGGGAGAACCACGGCTCCAGGTCGCTTCGGGTATCGGTCAGTCGGCGACGGCAGGTCGCGTCATCCACTTCGCACCGGTAGACCGGACGGGCCATCGGCAGAATCTCCTCGCTCGATGCCCGACCGGTCGCACCGCCCCACTCTGCCGCCCAGTCATCCTTGACATTGAGTCTTCGTATTGCCAAGACTCAAACGACTCACATCAATGGAATTTACCTCGACACTGCGGCATACTATAGCAAGTTTGGAATGAAGTCAAGAAATTTTTCCAAACGCTGAGGAGATCCGGCCGGGAATTCGGTCCCCTCCGGTGCGATCATCTCAACACGATGCCCGGCACCGCGACCGGCCGGCTCATCGGCGCTGAGCCCCATGGATGTCTCGCCTCAGCGGTATTCCGGACTATACGAGCCCTCTGGTGAGGAGGACGAGCAGAAGCAAGCCGAGTCCTATTCGATACCACACGAAGATGTACACCGTATGGGTGCGAAGATAGCGCAGGAGGAAGGCGATGGCCAGGTACCCACTCACCAGCGCCATGCCGGTGGCCACCAACAACGGGATGCCCAGATGGGGACCCAGTGCCGAGCGAATCCGATACAACTCGTAGAGACCGCTGCCGGCAACTGCCGGGATACTCAACAAGAACGAGAAGCGAGCCGCCGTCTCCCGCTCGAGGCCCAGGAACAGGCCGGCGGTGATCGTCGTTCCCGACCGGGACGATCCGGGAATGAGAGCGGCCGCCTGAGCCAGTCCGATGATGACGGCATCCGTCCACGTGAGATGATCCAATCCTCGCCGGCGCGACGAGAGGCGTTCGGCCAGAGAGAGGAACAGGGCCAGGATGATCAATGCGGCGGCGATGATCCACAACGATCGGGCTCTCGTCTCGATGAACTCTTCCAGCGTCACGCCCAGCACCACGATGGGAACCGTCCCCACGATCACATACCAGGCCAGCCGGGCATCCACAGTATCGAACGGGCGTCGATGACGTAGCGCCGTCACCAAGGCGAGAGTCAACCGGAGGATGTCGCGCCGGAAGTAGACGAGGATGGCCGCCATGGTCCCCAGTTGAATGATGGCCGAGGCTGCCGCACCGGGATCGTTCCATTGATGCCCGGAATCGACGAGTTTGATGAGGGCGGGGACGATGCGCAGATGGGCCGTACTGCTGATGGGCAGGAATTCGGTCAATCCCTGCACCAGGCCGAGAACGATGGCTTCCAGCAATGACATCGGCGTGGTTCTAGATTTCGATGATCACCGGAATGATCAGCGGATAGCGATCGGTGCGCCGGGCGATGAATCGCTTCAGGGCGACGCGAATCTTCTCCTTCATGACCGCCCAGTCGGTGCTCTCATCCTGGCTGGATGCCGCCACCGTGTCGATGACCACCTGGCGGGCCTCATCGAGCAGCTCATCAGTGCCATTGTGGCTGACGAATCCCCGGGTGATGATCTCCGGCACGCCCTCCAGCTCGCCGGTGACCTCGTTGATGGTCACGATGGGCAACAAGAATCCGTCGGCGGCCAGGTGACGGCGGTCGCGCACCACGACTTCTTCGACCTCCTCATAACCCGCCTCATCGATGAGGATGCGACCGACCGGGACGCGCTCGGCGCTCACCCGTGCTCCGTGTGGGCTCAACTCGATGATCTGGCCGTTCTCGGCGACCAACACGCGATGGGGGTCCCATCCCAGCGACAGAGCGAATTCCCGGTGTCGGCACAACCGACGATAATCGCCGTGGATGGGCACCAGGTATCGAGGACGGATGGCGTCGAGCAGAATCCTGAGGTCCTCCTGAGAGGGATGACCCGAGACGTGCACCGGGCGCACCGACTCGTCGATGACGCGGCCACCGCGGCGGTAGATATGATCGATCAATCGGGCGATGGCCTTCTCATTGCCGGGAATGATCCGCGCCGAGAGGACCACGGTATCTCCCGGTTCGATGGCCACCTGCTTATAGGAACCGGTGGCCATGCGCGCCAGCGCCGACATCGGCTCTCCCTGGCATCCGGTGACCAGCATGACCACGTCCTCTCTGGGGATGCGGCCGAGCGCGCTCACCGGCACGAGCAATCCCGGTGGCACGTCCAGGAAGCCCTCATCGATGGCCGTCTCCACCATGCGCACCATGGTGCGCCCGAGCACGACGACCCGGCACCCATACTCATGAGCCAGATCGAGGATCACCTGAATCCGATGAATGGAGGAAGCGAAGCAGCTGAAGATGAGGCGTCCGGGCGACGTCTCGAAGATCTCCTCGAACGCGGGGATCACGGCTCGTTCTGACGGCGTTCTCCCGGGCCGTTCCACGTTGGTGGAGTCGGCCAGCACGGCCAGCACGCCCCGATCGCCGATGGCCCGCAGGCGATCGATATCCAGCGGCTGGCCGATGACCGGCGTCTCGTCGAGCTTGAAGTCGGTGGCGTGAACCACCATACCCACCGGCGTCTGAATGGCCACCACCAGGCAATCGATCGTACTGTGGGTGGAGCGAACGAACTCGATGTCGAAGGGAGGGATGCGAATGCGATCGCCCGGTTCGACCGGATGGAGATCGGCTTCATCGAGCAATCCGTGCTCGGCCAGTTTATGGTCCAGCACGGCCAAGGTGAATCGCGTCCCATAGATGGGCGCGTTGACCGACCGGAGCAGGTAGGGGACGGCCCCGATGTGATCTTCGTGGGGATGGGTGAGGATGATGGCCTTCAACTGAGCGGCGTGCTGTTGAAGGAAGGTGAAATCGGGGATGACCACATCGACGCCGGGAAGGCTCTCGTCGGGGAACATCATCCCGGCGTCGATGAGGATCATCTCTTCTCCCCATCGCCAGGCCATGGCGTTGATCCCGAACTCGCCCAATCCGCCGAGGGGAATGATGTCCAGTTTGTCTGATCCCGGAGGAACGAGTCTCAACTCTTCAACGACGCTTCCCATCACACCAGCGCAATGTCAAAACGCTCCTGGTGCAGGAGCGGATCGATTTCCACGTTGACTTTCCCCTTCAAATACGATTCCATCGCCTCCAGCACCTGAGGGTACTTCTCCCGTAAGGCCCGCTCGACGACCGGATGCACTCGCAGGACGACCTCTTTGACCTCCTCGGCCTGACTGGCCAGACGGCGCACTTCGTCGAACATCTCGTAGCAGACCGTCTCGGGTGACTTGATCATCCCGCGGCCATGACAATAGGGACAAGGTTCGCACAGGGTTCGCTCCAGGCTCTGACGCACGCGCTTGCGGGTGATGGCCACCAGCCCGAAGTCGTTGAATGAAAGGATCTTGGCCGGAGCGCGATCTTTCTTCAACTCGTCTTCCAGCACCTGCATGACCTTCTGGCGGTTCTTGCGCTCTTCCATGTCGATGAAATCCAGGACGATGATGCCACCGAGGTCTCGCAATCGGATTTGCCGAGCGATCTCCCGGGCGGCCTCGATATTGGTGCGGGTGATGGTGTCCTCAAAACTGTGCGTCTTGCCCACGAACTTCCCCGTATTGACGTCGATGGCCACCAAGGCTTCCGTTTGATTGATGACGATGTATCCGCCGGATTTGAGCCACACGCGCGGTCGGATGCTCTTTTCGATCTCCGGTTGCACGCCATACTGCTCGAAGATGGGCGTATCCCGAGTGTAGAGTTTCACCCGGGGGACCAGATCCGGCTGAAAGTGATTCACGAAGTCCAATATCCTGGTGTATTCCTCCTCGCTATCCACGCGGATGGCGGTGAACTCCTGGGACAACCGATCGCGCAAGATGCGCTGAACGAGATCCACTTCGCGATACAGGAGAGCGGGCGCTTTGAGCTTCTCGGCGCGACGCAGGATATCATTCCAGGTGCGCACCAGATATTTCATATCGCCGGACAGCTCGGCTTCGGTTCGACCTTCGGCGGCGGTGCGCACGATGAAGCCCCCGGCCGCCTTATGGCGGGATCGGAGCTTGCTGGCCAGCCGCCGCAATCGCGTCCTCTCCGCTTGCGAGGGGATGCGTCGCGAGACGCCGATATGGGCGACGGTGGGCATGTAGACCAGGAATCGACCGGGCAGAACGATATGCGTCGTCACCCGCGCGCCCTTATTGCCGATCGGCTCTTTGGCGATCTGAACGAGGAGTTCCTGACCTTCGTGCAGCAACTCGGTGATGGTCGGCGAGGCGGTCGTCGCCGTGGATGACGATCCGGCGGTCTCGCTCCCCGCGTTCCGGTGCGTCGATCGTCGGCGCCGCACTTTACGACGGGCAGCGAACTCGGCCCTCGGGCGTCGATGGCGCAGCGATGCCTCGGCGTCGTCCAGCGGGGCATCGGTATCCGGCCGGGAGCGTTCGGCCTCGGGCGTCGATGGTGGTTCGGCGATTCCGGAAGGAGCGGTCGTCGAACGATCGGCCTCCTCGGCCCGATCTTCTTCGGAG
>RFHM01000236.1 GCA_003696865.1 Acidobacteriota bacterium
CGCTCAGAGAGACGAGATCCGCTCCCAGGCGAACGGGTGCCGGACTGACCGGGGAACGCGGCCGTTGAAGCCCCACCGCCGGATCGACCAGCGGGAGCGCTATGAGACACCAACATCCGATGATAATCATCATCCTCTTACTGAGACTGCTTTGATGCATCACCATATCATCCTCGATCGGTGATGGAGAGACGCCCCCACCAGCGCCTCCTCTCCCACGACCTCCCCTCAAGAGATTCGATCATCACCGATCAGCTTTGGCCCGACGCCGCTCGACGCGATTGACTAATGCCGTGACGACCCATTTCCGCCCATCGGCGTCGCCGGTCAATCCAGGTATGGACAGGAAGCCGCCGGACACTTCACCAGAGATATTTCCCATGGCCAACTCTTGACCCAACTCCTTGTCATAGATGTGGAACCGAACCACAAATCGGTGATAGCCGAGCCCCAGCCCCAGCATTCGTAATCCTCGATTTCCTTTCTTGTAGTAGATGACACATCCGGTGATGATCATTGTACGCTGCGCTCGACGCTCACTCGCCACGGCGGTTTTCTGTTCCTCGGGGAGTGCGTCCGGATCGGCCACAATCAAAGGAGCATCTAATGGCCGCTTAGGAATGGACCGGCCCGTCGGTTGAGGCAAAGGAGCATCGGGTGGAAGCACCCGGATGGGAGCCATCAAACCCTCGGCGACAGGAATAGTCGAGGGCGGCGATGAGGATTGAGGTCGCTGGGCAAACGGCGTCCCCCATCCCTCGAATGAGGGAAATGAACCCTGAGGAACCACTGACGATTTTCCGACGGGATGGCTCACCGCCCCGCCCGGCAGTGGATGCTTCACCAATGCCAGGTCATCGACGACCTCCACCCGGTGGAAAATCCCCGTTTGTTCGAAGGAGCGAGCCAAGTCCTCGGTGTATTTTTCCATCGCTTCCCGGGGAACGCGGTCGCCAATGGCGCTGGTCAATCTCACCACCTGCAGCCGATCATATTCGGCGAAGTTTCCTCGCGTGGGATGAATCCAGGTAATCCGAAATCCGGAGCCACGGGCAGCTCCTTTGACGGTGAGATGCGGGCGCTCTCTCTTAGGCATCTTCCGATGCTTTTGCCGATGCTTCCGCGGAGGATGGGCCTGGGGAGCTTTCTCTGCCCGCACCGTGAGTGCTCCTATGAGCGCGACAATGAAACAGCCCATAATGGTGCGTTGTGTTCGCCCTTTCATATCCAATTCCTCCCTGGTCAGCGAGAACGCCGGGAGTTCGGCACTCGATGTTGTGACCTGGGGTGCGTCGCGTGGCGACTCCTCTTGGTTTCGATCAATCGGGCCACCAATTGACCCACTCCCCGGGCCAGCTTGTTGACCGCCGCTCGGCTGTCGGCGGGCATACGGTAGACTTCGCTGTTGACGACATACTTGCCCAACACCTGC
This sequence comes from Acidobacteriota bacterium, assembly GCA_003696865.1. Classification (GTDB taxonomy): domain Bacteria; phylum Acidobacteriota; class Blastocatellia; order HR10; family J050; genus J050. The sequence continues at coordinate 1,433 of RFHM01000236.1, forward strand.
CCGGTGGCGCCATCTACAAACCACAGATGAAGCGTTAACACGGCTTCGCGACCCACGCCAATCTGCAGCACGCGTAAGGCCTGGATGCCGGGGTGAAAATCGACGATGGCCGAACGCAAGATGAGCCGCCGTTCAGATGGCTCGGGGAAGAGGACGAACGGCCGGCGCGAAGGCGCCGGGATGAAGGTCACTGAACTCTCGGCCGCCGATATGCTTACCGTTGCCCGCCCGCCGTTTGGTTTTCCGGAGAGCGAATCATCCACCGCCACCGAGTGGGCATGAGCCGACCGATCAGCGCGAATGACATCGAACTGTTTCACCCAGCGAACCTGTTGGAAAAGTTGCTCATCCAGCCTCTTCACCAATTCGGCCGGGATCTCATCCTCCATCTCGTTCCGTAAGGGGGCGATCCACAACTGCTGATACTTCCCGAGATCGCCTGGCAGTGGCTGAACGGCAAAGGCATCGTACCGGATGCCATGCACTTCTCGAAACAATCGCCGGGCGGCGTATTGGAACGGGACCTGGCAAGCCGCCAACCAAATGACGGAGTTGATGAGCATAATGAGAGTCCAGTTTTTCTTCATCGTTCACCTCCACATCGGTTCGACGCCCGCGCCGATGCCACACGAACATCACCAGCAGACCTCTCGGCCGTCTCCTCGCCCTGATTCGGACAGCCGATGAGAAGGGACCCCGTCGCCGGAACCGCCCCTACGCGTTATCCTTCTCATTGGAACGGGACCGGTCTCCACTCAGCCTGCTCGCTCCTGGGGAGACCGACCCCCGTTTCCACCAACCACCGCTGAAGCGATTTGATGGGAATGGCCAGATTGGAACCGGAGAATTCCGGCGAAATGGCGAACTCTATACCGATGACCTCGCCGCGAGCATTCAGCAACGGGCCACCACTGGCCCCAAATGTCGTCGTTCCGTCATAGAATAGTCGGCCATGGTACTGACCACTGATCCGGCCTCCAATGGCCAGAGGCCGAATGAGGCCGGCGCGGGCCAATCGTTGAGCGAGCTCATCGTGAGTTCGGAGGGTTGAAACCTCTATCCCTCTCAAAGCGGCCTCAGGGAGCCGAGCGGCAATCAATTCGACGCCGCCGGGATATCCCAGCAAAACGATGGGGGCTCCCGTCAGAACGTTGGTCCCGCCCGATGGGAGCGACAACGGCGTGAGCCGTACCGGCCCGGGATCGAACTGACAGAGGACGGCTTCTCCCCGGTCGGAGGCAGCGATGATCTTCAGATCGAATGGTCGGTCGACCGATGGGAAATAGATGTGGAGCAATCGCAACCGCGGGCGTAAGCCCATGGTGTGAGCCTGCCGCGCAATGGGATCTCGCTCCCACGGAGCGAGCAGGTAGCCACTGGTGAGTACCCTGCCTGCCGCGTCCACGAGAAAACCCGTGCCCGAGAATTCGCGTACCACGACCGGTCCTCGGCCACCTATACCTACCGATATGTGACCATCGGACCATGGCCGGATAGTGCCAGGAGTCTCCCCCTCTTCGTATCGCAATGGCTGGCCGGTAGCCTGATCAATCCATATGTATTCTCCCAGGATCAATCCCACGCTCCCACTTTGCTTCTCGGCCAGGCGCTCGACCATGGCGCGATCCCGCTCCAGACGGTCGAGTCGCCGCCGGTTCTGTCGC
>RFHM01000032.1 GCA_003696865.1 Acidobacteriota bacterium
CGACGCCATCCTGTAAACCGAAGGCGAGGATCCGGTACGGCCGCCGGAGGACGGGAGAGTGGCGCCGGCTATAGATACGTCGCCCTTTCGAAACCTGGGAGAGATGGGGAATCGGCACTCTGGGCGCGTATCACCTTCCCATAAACGCATCGCGTGGCGCATCTCCGTTCGCGCCACGCGATGTTCATCCCTCTGATGCCTTCAGAAGACGATCGGGCCCGCCGAAATCACCGCCCGACGCTCCCTCGATCACGCCCGCCCCGCACCACAACCGTCACTCACCGGGCGACCTGGACGCGGGCCGGGCGCAGGACGCGGCCATCCCACCGATAGCCTTTCTGGTATTCCTGGACGATGGTGCCCGGCTCAACGCCCACTTCCTCCGCCTCGACCGTATCCACCGCTTCATGAAGCTGGGGATCGAACTTCTCGCCCAGGCTGTGGAAGGGCTTCACGCCGTGCGACTCCAGCAAGTTCAACAGTTGTCGATGAATGGCTTGCAGTCCTTGGCTGGCTTCGGCCTCCTCCGCAGTCAGGTGGGACGCCTGATCGAAGCTGTCCATCACATCGAGCAACCCGAGGAGGAGGTCTCGTTTCCCGGCTTGCCCGATACTCTCGGCCTCCTTCTCGATGCGGCGGCGATAATTCTCAAAATCGGCCAGCGTCCGCAACAACTGATCGCGGGTCGCCTCCAACTCCTGCTCTAACCGCTCCAGCTCCGATGGCGTTGGCTCGGGGGTGTCCGATGCCTCCAGGCACTCTGGAGACTCCACCTTCTCGATGGCATCCTTCTCCATACCAGACTCACCTCCGTCGAGAGAATGCGGTGCCGCCAGGGGCCGGGCGGCACCGAGGATCACTTGCTCGTCTTGAATTCGGCATCGATGACATCTTCACCCGACGAGCTCGCCCCTCCCTCAGAGGTCGAGCCAGCTCCTCCCGTCGACCCCGAACTGGCCTGCTGGTAGGCATGAGCGGCCAGGCTATGGGCGACTTGCTGGAGGTCGTTGGTGAGCTGACGGATCCGATCGATCGGGGCTTGTTCTTTGATTGCCTGACGAATGTCGTTGATGAGCTGCTCGGCCCGCGCCTTCTCGTGAACCGGCACCTTGTCGCCCAAATCCTTGAGCGTCTTCTCCACCTGATAGGCCAGACTGTCGGCGTTGTTCCGGGCCTCCACTTCTTCGCGACGCCGGCGATCTTCCTCGGCGTGGGCCTCGGCGTCCTTGATCATGCGCTCGATCTCTTCCTTGCTGAGAGACGTCGATCCGCTGATGGTGATCTTCTGCTCCCGCCCCGTCGCCTTGTCGCGCGCCGAGACATTGAGGATGCCGTTGGCGTCGATATCGAAGGTGACTTCGATTTGCGGGATGCCCCGCGGCGCCGGAGCGATGCCCTCCAGCCTGAACTGCCCGAGCACGCGATTGTCCCGCGCCATCTCGCGCTCTCCCTGAAGCACCACGATATCGACCGCCGTCTGATTGTCCTCGGCGGTGGTGAAGACCTCGGTTCGGCGAACGGGAATGGTCGTATTGCGCTCGATGAGCTTGGTCATCACGCCGCCCAACGTCTCCACGCCCAGCGACAGCGGCGTCACGCCCAACAGGAGCACGTCCTTGACTTCGCCGGCCAACACGCCCGCCTGAATGGCCGCTCCGATGGCCACCACCTCATCCGGATTCACCGACTGGTTGGGCTCCTTTCCGGTGAGCCGCTTGACCAATTCCTGAACGGCGGGCATGCGCGTGGCGCCGCCGACCAGGATCACTTCATCGACGTCCTCCGCCGTCAGCTTGGCATCGGCCAGAGCCTGCTTGACCGGACCCACACATCGTTCTACCAGATCCTGCGTCAATTGCTCGAACTTGGCCCGCGTCAACTTCATCTCCAGATGTTTGGGCCCCGTCTGATCGGCCGTGATGAAGGGCAGACTGATGGTCGTCTCCACCGTCGAAGAGAGCTCGATCTTGGCCTTCTCGGCGGCTTCCTTCAATCGCTGGAGCGCCTGCCGATCCTTCCTCAAATCGATGCCCTGATCGCGCAGGAATTCTTCGGCAATCCACTGCACGATCCGCTCGTCGAAATCATCGCCGCCCAGGTGGGTGTCGCCGCTGGTCGCCTTCACCTCGAAAACCCCATCGCCCACTTCCAGGATGGAGACATCGAACGTGCCTCCACCCAGATCGAAGACGAGAATGGTCTCATTCTTCTTCTTGTCCAATCCATAGGCCAGCGAGGCCGCCGTGGGCTCATTGATGATGCGCAGTACATTGAGACCGGCAATCTTGCCCGCATCCTTGGTCGCCTGCCGCTGGGCATCATTGAAGTACGCCGGGACGGTGATCACCGCCTCGGTCACCTTCTCGCCCAGGTATTTGGAGGCGTCTTCGACCAGCTTGCGCAAGATCATCGCCGAAATCTCCTCGGGCGCATACTGCTTGCCCTGAATCTCCACTCTGACGGCGTCATTGGCCCCGGCGACGACCTTGTAGGGCACTTGTTTGATCTCTTCGGTCACCTCGCTGTACTTGCGCCCCATGAATCGCTTGATGGAATAGATCGTATTTTCGGGATTAAGAATCGCCTGTCGCTTGGCCAGTTGGCCGACCAGGCGCTCGCCCGTCTTGGTGAAGGCGACCACAGAAGGGGTCACCCGACCCCCTTCGCTGTTGGGGATCACCGTCGGTTTCCCACCTTCCATAACCGCCACCACCGAGTTGGTCGTTCCAAGATCAATCCCTACTGCCTTTGCCATATCTCATCACCTCCGTTCGGTCTCCATATGGTTGAATCGCTGTCGGGTGCGGGCACGGCACCGGCACTCCCTCTGTTCACCATGCCCCGCTCCCCGGACGGGGAAACGAATCCGCCTATTTGACTTTGACCTCGATCTGTTTGGGCCTGGCCTCCTCTCGCTTGGGCAAACGGATCCTGAGCACCCCATCCTTGAATGTCGCCTCTACCTTGTCGGCGTCAACGCTCCACGGGAGCGTGAAGCTCCGCGAAAAGAGGCCATAAGATCGCTCAATCCGCCGGTAGTTTTCCTTCTTGTCCTCATGCTCCAATTTTCGTTCCCCCTCAATGGTCAAAACATTGTCTTCAACGCTCACCTTCACCTCATCCCGGGTCAACCCCGGCAAATCGGCCTCGATGAGGATGGCGTCGGGCTCCTCGTAGATATCGACGGCCAATTCCATCGTCGGATGACCGACGATCAAGCTCCGCTCGGCGCGAAACAGCTCGTCAAACAGACGATTGATCCGCTGTTGCAGCCGTTCTATGTCCTTGAAAGGATCAAATTCCTCAAATGGAGCCAATTGCGCCATGTTCCAATCCTCCTTGCTCAAAATCACTCATCGGTATCGAGTCGCGTTTCATGATTACGTTTTTATAATAAAATATGAGTCTGAATTTGTCAAGTCTCTTTTTTGATCGGTCCGCCAAAGTAAGTTTTCGTATTTCAGCATGTTGCATGAAAGGGCTCGAGTCGCGCCGATGTGCGACACACTGCCCCGCCCAAAGTGGGGGTTCGCTCTCGCCAAGACATCCTCATCTGGCTCGAGGGTCGGTCGGCGCTCCTCCAATCGGCCGATCGGCCAGTCCTCCGAGTTCCCAACGGCCATCGCCCCTCGGCCGAGCGAGCGGCGACGGCTCAGCGTCCGGGGCTCGGCGAGCTGAGGGCGAGTTGAGCCGGCCCGGTTCGCCTGAAACTTTCTGCCCGCAGGCGGGCGCTCCCCCGTTTCCCGAGTTGACGGGAGAGAATCGGCCGGGGATACCGGTGCCCATGCCTCTCTGGCCAATGACCGGCCGGTTGCATCTGGCCGACTCTCCCTTCCCGAGTGGATTCCAGCAGTGACGATCATCATCGTGCGGAGTGACGCCGACTCTCCCTGAGGCCGGGTGTCAGGCCCTGCCCACCTTCTTGGGCTTCTCTCGGCATGCTTCTGGAGTTCTCCGGGGAATTCTTCGAACCTCACCAGATAGCTTGACGAAGGCGGGCACCTGTTCATAGAATTGCCGGGACATTAAACCAGTAGTTGAGTAAAGGAGGCGACAGCAATGAATCGACGATCTCTTCGACCCATCTACAGGGGTGGACTTTCCTGTTTGATCATAGCGGTGTTGCTGACGTACCCACTCGTGGTCACCCAAGGCGAAAGCATTCAATCGACGTCCAAGTGGGGAGAGCGGTGGCAAACCGGTATCTACGATAAGCCCATTCATCGCGGTCAGCCTTCGGCGGCGGTCCGACCGTACTGGGACCGGTTCCGAGCAGAAGCGCTGGAGAATCTCCGGGCCTTTTTCCATGATCGATTGGGAACGCCCAAATCGATCTATGGCCGCATGGCCGACGTCTCTGCCCTTCAGTCGACGCCGGAAGTGGCCGCGCGAGAGTTCTTGCGACGACACGCGGCTCTGTTCCGGCTTCAGAATCTGGATGACCTCACGGTGACCAAAGTGAGCCGGAGCCCTGGCGGAACACACATTTACTTCCAGCAGTTCTACCGAGGGGTGCGGGTTTATGGTGCCGAAATCTCGGTGCACATCAACAATCGGGGCGAAGTCACCACGGTCACCAACAGTTATGAGCCAGACATCCAGCTGAACTCGGTGAAGCCGAGCATCAGCTCCGATGTCGTCTATCAGCGCATGCTGTCAGAACTGGCCAGTTATTCCGATCAACTCGTGAAGTACTTTGATCCCTCTCGGGAACTGGTCATCTATCCGATGGGGTCGAGTGCCCGTTTAGCCTGGCGCATTGTCATTCCTTTACTGGAACCCGAGGGAACCTGGGAAGCGTTCTGGGATGCGCTGACCGGAGAACGTCTCAGCCCCATCGTGGACAAGAACTATTATCTTGACGGCACGGGGCGCGTATTCATCCCCAATCCCATCGTGGCGACCGGAGACACCAGCCTCCGGGACATGAATGATAGCAATGCGGCGGTCCCCGACGCCGCCTATACGACCGTCACGCTCCTGGACCTGGATGGGAGTGGGTTCCTCCGAGGACCTTTCGTCAACACCGACCCCACGCCCAACCAGGTGAATCGCGCCGACAGCGATTTCACCGATATCCAGCGTGGTGACAACGGATTCGAAGAAGTGGAGACGTACTGGGCGCTGGATACGGCCAAGCGGTACTTCGATCAGCTCGGGTTCTTCGACGTGATGAATTACTCCATTGGCGTGAACGCCACTGGTATCAACGATTGCAATGCGTTCTACTCGAGCTTCGGCAACGGCATGGGACAAATCACTCTTCACAGTCCCAACGGGACGCCCGATGCCGGCGAAGATGCCGAGGTGACGTGGCACGAATACGGCCACGCCATCATGGACAACCAGCGGCCCAACATTGCCCAGAATTTCGATGGCATGGGCGAAGGATTTGGCGACTACATGGCCTTTGCCATGGCGCGACGCGAGAATCCCGATCCCGAGTTCGATTTTTGTCTCTCGGAGTGGTTCAGCCAATGTTTCACCTCCGATGAACCAGCCTGTTTACGGCGGATGGACCTGCCTCCGGGCGTCGCTCACTGGCCTGAACACCGGAGTTTCGACCCTCACTTCACCGGCGAAATCTGGTCGGCGGCGCTGGCCGATCTGGCCGAGATGATCGAGCCGGGAGCGCCTCCAGATACGACGACCTCCCTCGTCTTGGAGGCCAATTTTCGATTGCCCGGCGCCCCTTCGATGCCCGAAGGCGCCGAGGCCGTCTCTCAAGCCGATCAGGACCTGTTCGGCGGCGCCAATCAATCGATCATCAATCAAGTGATGACCGACCGCGGTCTCTTGCCCCAGCCTTACAAGATCACCTCTCCCACCGAGGGCGATTTCTGGCAGATCGGGTCAGCGCAGACCATCACGTGGGAGACGACTCGGCCCAGCTCGAAAACGGTCGTCATCATGATCTCTCGGACGGGTGGAGATGCTGGATCGTTCTCCCGCATTGCCCGAGTGCCCAATACCGGCTCTTTCACCTGGACGGTGACCGGACCGGAGACGACCCAAGCCGTCATCCGCGTCAAGGAACAAGGGGCCGGCGATACCTATCGCGACCATAGTACTGGCGTATTCACCATCGGATCGGGTCCTCCACCTTCAGGATCGATCACGGTGACGGTTCCCAATGGTGGGGAGGATTGGCAGATTGGGTCGATGCAGACGATTCAGTGGACGAGCACGGGCAGCATTGCCAACGTCAAGATCGAGTTGTCTCGCGATGGAGGCAGCACGTTCGAGACGCTGTTTGCCAGCACGGCCAATGATGGCTCGGAGAGCTGGTCGGTGACCGGACCGGCCACCACCAATGCTTTGATTCGCATCTCCGATGCCGCCAACCCGGCCACCACCGACACCAGCGATGCCCCCTTCACCATCAGCCAACCACCACCGGGGCCGATCACCGTATTGGTTCCCAACGGTGGTGAGGTCTGGCCGATCGGGAGCACGCAAACGATCCGGTGGGACACGGGAGGTCTGGGCGGTAACGTCAAGATCAGGCTCTCTCGCAATGGGGGAGCCCGCTTCCGTCGCATCGTCCCCAGCACGCCCAATGATGGTGAGTTCCAATGGGTGGTGACTGGACCGGCAACTTCTCAAGCGCTCATTCAGGTCGTCTTCTTGGGCGACAGGACGATTCGAGATGCGAGCGACGGCCCATTTACCATCAGCACCACGGCCACCAATAACGAGAAGTGACCGGAGGACACCCTCATCAAATACCCGGGAAGACCGGTTCCACCAGGGGAGTTCAACCGCTCCCCTGGTGACCATCCCTCCTGGGGGGCGGGCATCCGGGAGCGCTCGATCGGATTTCGATCGAGCGCTCCAATGAGGGTGGCGCGCCCTGGCCGAGGGAGGAGCATCGTCCGCTCTCGACCGTGAGGAGGGCGCCTGGTTTCCTCTCTCGGACAGTGCATGGAGAATCGGAGCATGAGAGCCTGCGCTTTATCGAAGGCACTCATCATTATCCTGACCCTCTGGGCTCTTCCCGTCAGAGGCGACTGGTGTGAGCCAGAGCTTCCTCGACGCGCCTCGGCGCTCGTCGATCACGTCATCATCATCAGCATCGACGGGCTGCGACCCGATGCCCTCCAGATGGCCGAGACCGTCAATCTGCGCGCGCTTTGGGAGGCGGGAGCATACTCCTGGTCGGCGCAAACGGTTCACCCCAGCAGCACGCTCCCGGCGCATGCTTCCATGGTGAGCGGAGTGACGGTGGAAAAGCACGGCGTGACGTGGAATGGGTACGAGCCTCGTCGCGGGTTCATCAGAGTGCCGACCATATTTTCGCTCGCCCATCGGGCGGGATTGAGCACGGCGGCGGTGGTGGGGAAGATCAAGTTGCTCCACCTCACTCCCCCGGACGTCGTCGATTTCATCGACAATCCCAGCCCGGTGGCCGTGGCCGAAGAGGTGGCGGCATCGGCGGCGGCCCATTTCGCCGCCCATCGCCCCTCGCTCATGTTCGTTCACTTCGCCGACCCCGACGTCGCTGGCCATCGGTATGGTTGGCTCTCGGGTCATCAGTTGGAGTCGATTCGGAGGGTGGATCGTGCTCTGACGCTCTTGCTGGATGTGTTGCAAAGGGACGATCTAGTGGCGAGGACTCTTCTCATCATCACCGCCGACCACGGAGGTCATCGACGGCAACACGGCAGCTATCACATCGACGATATGACCATTCCCTGGATTCTCGTCGGCCCGTCGGTGAGGTCGAATGTTCTCATCCAGCGCCCCGTTCGCGTCTATGATACGGCGGCGATGGCGCTGTTCGCGCTCGGGCTCCCGGTGCCTGAAGATTGGGATGGAGAGCCCATCCTCGAGCCCCTGGAACGCAATTTGACGGTCGGCCGGACCGCTGACCGGCGTCGTTGGCTCCCACATCTCGACCGGCTCGATCCGATGACCGGCCTCTCCCCATTCCGGCCACGGGGATGGTCAGCCGGCCTTGGCCGCCCTCTCCAGGCGAAGTCTGAGGTGTTCCTTGAGCATGCAGCGGTTCATGACGACCAGCAATCCGGCCTCCAATGCCCGTCGGGCTGCCTCTTCACTGACCACGCCCTCTTGCATCCAGACGGCTCGAGCGCCCACCTCGATGGCTTGCTCGACGATGGGAAGGACATGCTCGGGACGACGAAAGATATCCACCAGATCCACCTTGAAGGGGATGCTGAGGAGATCGGGATAAGCCCTCTCGCCGAGGACCTCGACTTCATTGGGATTGACGGGAACGATGCGATACCCAACCGACTGCAGATATTGGGCGACGCCATAGCTCGGGCGATTGGGTTTGGATGACAACCCGACGATGGCGATGGTGGAGCACTCTTTCAGTATTCTTTCGATCGTCTCGGGATCGTTGATTTTCATCTCCTCACCCCCACAACATTGGCCTGGCTATTTCTCATCGCGGGCACCCTCCGTTCATGAACGCGATGATGAGATCGGGAACGCGAGGCTCGCGACTCCAGAGAATGTCGTTATGAGCGTACTCATTCACCTCGGTGGCGCAGAATCGCGTCGATGAGATGCTTCGCTGGTAGGGGAAGAAGGCGAACACGGTGGGTAACGGGCGCGTCTCTCCGGCGAAGATCCCCTGATCGGCACTGATACCGAGGACGGGAACGTTCACCTCCCGGTTGTGGATGACGGTGAGCGGATTCCCGCCTCGCTCGGTCAGGGCGTCGAGGATAGCCGGAGAGAGGTGGGATGTATCCAGTCGAGCGGCCAGGAGAATGTCCAGCACGAGCCGTTGCGGAAAGAACCATTCGATGAAATTGGCCTCGCCCCGGGACGCATCGATCTCTCCATCTCCGGCCCCATAGAGGAAGCCGCGGGCTACATCTTCCCAATCGGAGACCTCCTTCCCCTGAAGCCCCAAGGGCGAGAGATCCGGCACCCTCGCCCAGTCCTGGAGAACCGGTTGACCGTCGGGATCGGTTCCCAGATCTCGAGGGGCGAACAATCCATTGGGATTGGCTCGATCGGGATCGGGTCGACTCTCGGCGACATCGGCGACGCGCCGACCGGGCGGGATGATCAGGAATCCAAGCGAGAATCGTTGCTGGGCTTGCTCGGCGAACTCGTCATCGGTATTGAGAGCGAATGTGGCGACATTGGTACTGGGCACCGGAGGGCCAAGATCGACCGGCAACGGAGAAGCGCGATGGGGGGCATAAAGGGCCAGTTGGGCGAGAACTTCTGCCAACTGGAAAGAGAAGGGCCCGAACAGATCGCCGCCCAGGAAAGGCGGTTCTCCCGATTCTTCGGGATGCCGGAGACTGTGAAGTCCGGGAATATGGAGCGTTCCGCCAATCACCACGCCGGAATGGAGATACTCGTCATCGCTGCGAATCTGGGGCGCTCGTGGCGAAGCGGCCACCGATGGCGTCCCTTCCAGGAGAATCAACCCATCGATGAGCGTGAATCCCGGCACGCCATCGAAATCATAAGCGGCGAACAGCGCCGCCAGATCGGCGCCCACAAAATCGTACCCGCCGAGGAAAATCTGCGGCCGAGTAGTATCTCCCACATTCCGCGCCTGCTGGACGATCGCCTCGAGATCCCGGAGATGAACATCTAATCCCCACTCGGCCATGAACTGACTCAATTCGTACGGCGGATTGGCCAGCACGCCGCCTCGACCGCCGGGATGATTCTCGTAGGCCTCCAGAGCCGTGAGGGCGGCGGTCATCGTCTGGGCCTTCTCGGCAGCAATCATTGCTCGGGCATCTTCCAGGAGGTTGGCGCGCCGATCGACGGCCCACACCTCGATCTCGCCGCCCGATCGCTGGACCAACTGAGCTGCCAGATGTTCGAAGCTATTGGCGCCGGCGACGATTCCCGGGATGAAGATGACGATCGATCGTGGCGGCGCCTCCCGCTCCCGATCGAAGAAACGGACATAGATGGCGCGATTCAGATTCAGATGACCGTCGACGAAGGCTGCTGGATCGGTGATCGCCGCTCGCAGCCGCTCGCTGGCCGGGCCTCGCGGCGGCGTGTTCGGCTCCTCGTAGCCGGCGATGACGTGACGCTCTCGACCAACCCGTACCGGCGCTCTCGCCCCACCGGATGCCGCGGGTCCGCCGAGAGCTACGGCCGCGGCGCAGAGCATCAGGCATCCGATCGTTCGTTTCCCATTCGACATTCCAAGCCTCCCACTAGTATGTGAGCTTGATGGCCAACTGGATGGACCGCGGCCCTCCGGGAGCGAATATGGCACCGAGTTGCTGGTTCTGCGAGTTGACCGTCGATGTCGATACGCCGAATTTCTCCGGTGAGGTCAAGGCGACGCCCAGGTTGGCCGTCTCTGTGGGCAGAGCGAAGTTCGGGTGATTGAACAGATTGAAAAATTCGGCTCGGACCTGGAGCTTCACTCCCTCGGCGAGTTCGGTCTCTTTGGTCAGGCCCAGATCGAATTGGCCGAAGCCGGGACCCCGGAGCACATTTCGCCCCAGATTGCCGAATTGCCCCACCGGTGGGACGGCGAACGCCGCCGGATTGAGACGCAGATCCGGTCCCCGCCGCGGGCCGAGGACCATGGGTTCGCCGGGCACCCGATCGGGACGTTGGGAGAAAAACGGCGTCGCATCTCCGAGCAGGGCGTTATCGAAACCCAGCGCCACGGTGAACGGTTGCCCCG
>RFHM01000237.1 GCA_003696865.1 Acidobacteriota bacterium
CTATAAACGCGCGGCCAGCGTGGACGAACTGGTCGAGCGCGGCCTGCTCCATCCCGAGACCGCCCGCATCTTCCGCACGCTGGATGATGGGCCTTTCCAACTCTATCAACACCAGACGGAGGCCATCGAAAAGGCATCGCGCGGCGAAAGCTTCGTGGTCACCTCGGGGACCGGCTCGGGGAAGAGTTTCTGCTATTTCATCCCCATCGTGGACGCCGTCGTGCGCCAGCCGGACCTTCAACGCCCGGTGGCGCTGATCGTCTATCCGATGAACGCGCTGGCCAACTCGCAGCTCGCGATGCTCGAGCAGATGGCGCAGAGCTACCTGACGCGGACGGGGCAACCGTTTCCGGTGCGCTTCGCCCGATATACCGGCGAGACGGCCGAAAAGGAACGTCAGGCCATTCGCCATGATCCTCCGCACATCCTCCTGACCAACTACATGATGGCCGAGTTGATGATGGTTCGACCCGAGGATCGGGGACTGCTCCGGGAAGGGCGGTCGAGGCTGTTTCTCGTCTTCGATGAGCTTCATACCTATCGCGGCCGTCAGGGCGCGGACGTGGCCATGCTGGTGCGCCGGCTCAAGGCGCGGATGAACCGCGATCCGGTGCTGCACATCGGCACCAGCGCCACCATGGTGGCCCACCGGGACGCCACCCCCGAAGAGCGCCGCCAGGCGGTGGCCGAGTTTGCCTCGCACTTCTTCGGTCATTCCATCGGCGCCGATGCCGTCATCGAGGAGACGCTGGAGCCCATCACCAAGGGCGGGCCGCCACCAGAGGAAGATCTGAAAAGGCGCATGGCCGATGGCCGATGGCCAATGGCGGAAGAGATCGAGGAATTCCTGCGAGACCCGGTGGTGCGGTGGTTGGAGTACGCGTTGGGCGTCGAGGTGGAGGCGGGCGGGCGGCTCCGCCGGAGGGTGCCGCGCACGCTTTCCGATGCGGCGCGGGAGCTGGCCGAGATCACCGAGCGAGACCAGGACGTATGCCGACAACGGCTCCGGGACGTGTTGCTCCACGCCCTGCAGCTTTCGTCCCAGGGCGAGCAGCCGATCTTTCCCTTCAAACTGCACCAGTTCATCAGCCAGGGGCGGGCCGTGTACGCCACGCTGGAGCCATTGAAAGAACGCCGCTTCAGTCTGGAAGAGCAATCGTCCGGCGAGGTGCTTTGGGCGCCGCTTCGATTCTGCCGCGTCTGCGGCCAGGACCATTACCGGGTGGTTCAGGTGGGAGATCACTTCCGGCCGCTTCACCCGGACGCAGAAGATTTGATCGAGGAGGGCACTGCCGGCTACCTGACGCCGGCGTTTCCGGACATGCCGGCCATAGAAGAGATGATTCCCTCCGCCTGGTATGACCGCAACGGCCAGATGAACCGCACCTGGCGCGATCGGGTGCCGCGCCCCGTCTGGGTTCGTCCCGACGGGACCTTCTCGACCGAGGAGGTCGATGGAGCCCTGTCCATGTGGTGGCAATCGGAACGCTTCTGGCTCTGCCTGCGCTGCGGAGAGAACTACACGGCGCGAGAGGGCGAGTATGCCAAACTGGCCACGCTCTCCACCGAAGGCCGATCGTCGGCCACGACCGTGCTGGCCACCTCGCTGCTGCGCCACGCCGCGCAAACGGAGTCCATGCGGCCGAAGCTCCTCACCTTCACCGACAATCGCCAGGACGCTTCGCTCCAGGCGGGTCATTTCAACGATTTCGTGCAGGTGGCCGTCCTGCGGGCGGCGCTCTATCGCGCCGTGCAGGAGCACAACGAGCTGCGTTTCGATAACATCGCGCATGAAGTGGTCGCGCGCATGGGGCTGGAGTTGTCCGCCATCGCACAGAATCCGGCACTGGACCCGGAGAGTCCGGCAGCCCGGCCGGTCCGGGAGACTTTTGAAGAACTCACCGAATACCGCCTTTACGAAGATTTGCGCCGAGGCTGGCGCGTTGTGCAACCGAACCTGGAGGATGTAGGGCTGCTCAGGATCGAGTATGAGGGGCTTTCGGAGTTGGGGGATCAGGACGAGTTGTTCCGGGATCTTCCGGGTCTGGATGATTGTACCCCGGAAAAGAGAGTCCGGGTGTTGCGGGCTGTTTTGGATTACTTCCGCAAGCGGCTGGCCATCGAAGTCAAAGTCCTCAACGAAACCGAGCAGCAACAACTTCGGCGGCGATCCGAGCAGTATCTCAACGAATTCTGGGGGCTCGATCCGGACAACCCCGGTTTACGACAAGCCGCCGTGATGCTGCGTCCCGGCCAGGCGGCGCGCCTGCCCCGTGGCATTTGCCTCAAGCTCACATCGCGGTCGCTCCTGGGACGCTATCTGCAACGAGCGCTCCACATCGATCCCGGACAAGTGGAAACCCTGCTGGATGGATTGCTCAGTGTACTGGTTCGCCGAGGACTCGTTCGCGAGCTGGAGCCCTTCCAGGATCATCGCCGTTTTCGTCTGGATGCCGGTTGTCTCATTTGGCGACTGGGAGATGGGACGCCACCGCCTCCGGATCCCATCTGGGCTCGGCGTGAAACAGACGCGCGTCAGCAGGTCAATCGGTTCTTTCAGCAGTTCTATCAGGAGGCGGCCCGCGAGCTGGCTTCGCTGGAGGCGCGGGAGCACACCGCGCAGGTGGTGACTCCGGGCGAACGGGAGCGCCGCGAACGTCGTTTCCGCGGCGAAGAAAGCCCTCCGCTGCCCTATCTGGTCTGTTCGCCCACCATGGAACTGGGCATTGACATAGCCGACCTGGACGCCGTCCATCTGCGCAATATCCCTCCCACGCCGGCCAACTATGCCCAGCGCAGCGGTCGCGCCGGGCGGCAGGGACAACCCGGCCTGGTCATAGCCTACTGCGGCGCGTACAGTCCTCACGACCAGTATTTCTTCCGCCATCGCGAGGAGATGGTGGCAGGCAGCGTGCGAGCGCCTCGAATCGACCTCACCAACGATGTCCTCATCCGCGCTCACGTGCAGGCCGAGTGGCTGGCGCAAGTGGGCCTGCCGCTCCGCCAGTCGGTGCAGGAGGTGATCGATATCGACCGGCTCGAAACGCTTCCGCTTCGCGAGTCTGTGGTGCCACAGCTTCGGCTCAATGACCGGGCGCTGGGCCAGTTGCGGGCGAGGATCGCCCGGATATTGGCTTATGATCGCGACGCGTTGAGGCGTTCGGGTTGGTTCACCGACCAATGGCTGGAGCGAGTTCTGGAAGAAGCGCCGGATACTTTCGATCGCGCCTTCGACCGGTGGCGGGACTTGTTCCGGGCGGCCAGCGCCCAGCTTCGGCAGGCGCAGCAATTGATGTGGCGGAACGACCGGAAGGCTCAGGAGCAGGGACGGCTCCTGCAAGAGGAAGCGATGCGGCAGCGCAATCTCCTTCTGCAACAGGGCGTGGCGCGTGAGGAAGGGGACTTCTACCCTTATCGGTATCTGGCCAGTGAGCAGTTTCTCCCCGGTTACAACTTCCCGGCTTTGCCTGTACGGGCCTGGGTGCCGCGGCGCGGGCAAGGCGAATTTATCGCCCGCCCCCGTTTCCTGGCCATTCGCGAGTTCGGCCCACAGAACATCGTCTACCACGAAGGGTCCAAGTGGGAGGTCTGGCGATTTCAAGTTCCGCCGGGAGGGCTGAGCGAGCGCCGCAGGCAAACGAGACTCTGCTCGATCTGCTCGGCCTTCACCGAAGTCGAGAGTGACCTCTGCCCGGTGTGCGGTATCCGCTTTGACGGCTCGAACTCTTCCATCGTGACGCTTCTGGAAATGCCCAACGTGGCCCTGCGTCGTCGCGAGCGCATCACCTGTAACGAAGAGGAACGCCTCCGTCAAGGCTACCGGCTACAGATGGCCTATCGCTTTGCACCGGCCGGGGGCGGCCACCGCATCGTGACGGCGCAGGTGCCGGATCGGCTGGATCTCCAGTACGCTCCCTCGGCCACCATCCTGATCGTGAATCACGGCTGGCGGGCTCGTCGCACAGAGGGGTTCCTCGTCGATATGGAAGCCGGGAGACTGGTCTCCGAGAGCGATCTGGAGGGCAATCAGCCCCCAGGGGACCATCCCTCGATCCAGCGGGTGAAACTGTGCGTGCAGGAGACACAGAATCTCTTGCACCTGCGCCTCCGGGAGCCCTCGTTGCGGGACGATGGCGTTTTCGAGACGAGCCTCATGTATGCGCTGGAGCGGGCCGTCGAGCAGGTCTTCCAGCTTGAGGACTCCGAACTCGTGGTCGAAGCAGTGGGCGAAGGCGAGGGACGCGCGCTGGTCTTCTACGAGGCATCCGAAGGAGGGGCCGGGGTTTTGCGTCGGCTCGTCGAGGAGCCAGATGCCCTGTCCGAAGTGGCCCGAGAGGCGTTGCGGTTGCTGCACTTCGATCCGCCAACGGGTGACGATCTCGCAGAAGACCGTCACCGGGCGTGCTACGAGTGTTTGTTGAGCTTTTCCAACCAGCTCGCCGCCAACCTGCTGGATCGTCACCGGATTCGGGACTTCCTGCGCGAGTTGATGGAGAGCCGAGTGGAACTCCGACACGGGAGCCGCACGCGTGACGAGCATTACCATTGGCTTTGCGGATACACCGACAGCCGCTCAGACCTGGAGCGAGCGTTCCTCGATGCACTCTATCGCGGCGGTTATCGCCTGCCCGATGTCGCTCAGCAGGCGATATCGGAACCGGCGTGTATCCCGGACTTCTTCTACGAGCCGAACGTCTGCGTCTTCTGTGACGGTTCGGTGCACGATGAACCGGAGCAGCGTGCGCGCGACGAAGCGGTCCGCCGTCAACTTCGCGCCCGGGGCTACCGCGTTGTCGTCATTCGTTACGATCAAGACCTCGATGAACAAATTCGACGGTATCCCGATGTCTTCGGGGAAGGAGGCTAGACGATCAAGGGAAGAGAGGCATGCTACGGCACTTCCTTGGCCGCTCGGGGAGCTGGCAACGGACGACTCCCCGCAGGCGAGCGGCGGGGTTTCCGGCAAGCCCCGGAGCTGAGCTCCGGGGTCTGGTGACGTTGCGAGCTAGTCAATCCCGTGCTCCCATTCGCGAAGGCCCCGGTGCTCGTCACCGGGGATGGTTACTTTCCCGCTACACAAACTGACAACGGACGACTCCCCGCAGGCGAGCCGCGGGGCTTCCTCAAGGAGGATGAAGCTCCTGTGACGAGCTGGCAACGGACGACTCCCCGCGGGCGAGCCGCGGGGTTTCCCCAGGACGCAGCGGGCCTCGGAGCCGATCTCCGGGTCCGTGACGTTCGTTGGCTCCTCGCCCGACGCCCGGCTCATCCCCCGAAGGCTTCGGAACTCGCCTCCGGGATGGTCGCGCTTCGGCCTGTGGCCCATGCCCACCGAGTGCGATCCCGCCGCGAATGCCCATTGACAAATGTCGATTTTTCTGGCATCATTCGCGCCTTTGTTTTTGCCCGAAAACGGCAAGAACAACGTTCATAACAATCAATCAGGAGGCAAAATCGAGATGGCTAAGCGCTCATCAGCAAAAGCGGTGCGGTTGACCTGCCCCAAGTGTTTCGCCGCGTTCACCGTCGTGGCTATGGTTTCTAAGGGCGTGGATAGGGAGAAGTATTACAAGGAACGGGCGGCTCAGCACGATTGTGAGGAGCACGCCAGGCGGCTGGCCAATAACGGCAAGACGTTCAAGAACCCTCTGAAAGTGAGTAAGGCCATGGCCCGAGCCAGGTAACTGGGGCTTAACCGACCCGTACCCGCAGGGCGCGCCCGGAATTGCACATTTCGGGCGCGCTCTTTTTCTTTGTCCGTCACAGGCAATGCGGTATGATAGTGAACCGCAGCCATGCCACGATGCCTCACCGAGCGGTGAAACCGAGGACGTGATGGGATGGACAATTCGGGCCAAACGAAACGACCAACGTCGATGCCAACAGCGCAACGTCCAGTTCGACTCGCCCAGCTCGTCACCCTGTTCGGCTGGTTGGGACTGATCGGATTCGGGGGCGGACCGGCCGTGCTCTCCCTCATCCGGGAATACGTCGTCGAGCGGAAACGATGGCTCGATGATCACGGATTCGTCGAGGCCGTGGCGCTGGCCCAGAGCTTGCCCGGCGTCATCGGGACCAATACGGCGACCTATATCGGTCTCCGCCTGCGAGGATGGCTGGGGGCCGGATTGGCCGTGGTGTCGTTCGTCTTCCCCTCGTTCATCATCATCGTCGGTCTCACCATGGTGTACGCGCAGACGCGGCATCTGCCCGCCGTCGAACGCGCGTTCTTCGGCCTGACGCCCGCCATGACCGGTATCATCGCCGCCACCGCCATCCGACTGAGTCGATCGACCGTCAAACGCTCCTGGCACGCCGTGCTGGCGGTGACCGCTTGCGCCGCGGCGACGGCCTTCCGGCATCTCGTGGTGCAGATCATCCTCGCCGCAGGGGCGATCGGCCTGCTGGCCGCTCGCTTCCAGCGCGCGCCAGGCGAGTCGCATGATGATCGCGCCACGACGTCCGCGCCCATCCCACCGCATGCCGACCGGGCGAATCCCGAAGCGCCATCGAGCGACGGGAAGACCCGGCTCCATTCCATTCTCGCGCCCGTCGTCCTCTGGGCGGTCGCTTCATCGATCAGCCTCACCCTGCTCGCCCTGTTCCTCATCTTTCTCAAGATCGGAGCGCTCACCTATGGAGGCGGCTACGTGATGGTTCCGCTCATGGAGCACGATGTCGTCTATCGATTCCGGTGGGTCAATGCTCGGCAATTCGCCGATGGCGTGGCCCTGGGTCAACTCACTCCCGGCCCCATCGCCATCACGGCCACGTTCATCGGCTATTTCGCCGCCGGCCTCAAGGGCGCTCTTGTTGCCACGGTGGCCATTTTCCTCCCCTCGTTCGTCATGACGGGCATCGCCGGCACGTATGTGAATCGGTTTCGGGAGAGTCGCTGGATTCAAGCGGCGCTCGCGGGCGTCGCTCCGGCGGTGACCGGACTATTGTTGACCGGCGCGATCATCATCGGTCAGGCTTCGATTCACTCGCTCTCCAGCGGGTGCATCGCCCTCGCCGCCGGCATCCTGTTCCTCGCACTTCGCCTCAATCCGCTGTATATCATGCTGGGCGCCGGCGCTGTCGGCCTGCTGGTGAGATGACCGGCGACATCCCTCGACCTCATCACCTCGCCGAACGGTTCGACGCCATGCAATGAGACAGCCCGGGGTAGAGAGAGGTCTGGACGCGATCTCCCGGCAACGGAAGACGGCGGATCGGGTTACCCGCTCGCGCCCGGGTAACGCCGATCCGCCTCACCGCTCGGCAGCGGAGAGGGCCGGCTTCCTTCACGCGCCCGCTCCTCACCACTTCGTGGCGAGCGGTTCTCGGTTCCGGTTTCGCGCTTCGCTCGTCATCGTCTCGGCGGCCGGATTCATTTCTCGCCTTTGACCACTCGGAAGCCGATGTATGCGGGAGCGGGCTTCCGTTGACGGAGCTTGGGATCGGCGGGCGTATCGGCGCTTCCTCCGAGGAGCCGTCCCTTTCCGTCTTCGCCGACGACCCATTCGGCGACGTTCCCTCCCAGGTCGAAGATGAGATCACCGCGACTCACCGGCTTGAAGCTGCCCACCGGTTTGAGGAGCGGCGCGTCCCCATCCAGTTTGTTGAGCTCTTCGGCCAGGCGCTCGGCATCGTCGGGATTGACCTTGTAGCCAGCCCAGTAGTCGAGCGTATTCTCGCCTTCTTTGGCCGCTTCATAGAGCGATTTGAGTTCGGCTTCCGTGCCCAGGCGATAGGGTTCGCCGGTGACGCGGCTGAGCCACTCGCAGTAGGCTTTGGCCTGTTCGAACGTGATGCCATTGGCCGGATAGTTCTCCCGGCCCGGCTCGACGCGGTAGTTTTTATCGAACGCCGCGTACTGGGCTCGGGTCACTTCGAAGCGACCGATTTCCACGTTCTTGTAGGGGACGGTCTCCGGCACGAGAACGCCGTTGACCATCACGCCATAGCGGTTATCGACTCGCTTGACGGATCGCATCTTGAGCGCCACGGCCAGGGGCGAGTCCGGTTTGAGGGCCTCATTTTTCGCTTCCGCTTTATGGAACAGGTATTTGTCGAACCAGGCGAGTTCTTCTTCCAGCTTGCGGCGCTGATGGGCCAGTTTGCGTAATCCGTGGGGTTCGCCGGGGAAGAGGATGAACCGAACATCGGTCTGTCCCAACTGTTGGAGCGCTCGATAATGCATCCACCCCTGCTCGGTGGGAACGGACGTGTCCTCGGTCCCGTGGAAGATGATGGTCGGCGTCTTCACTTTGTTCATGCGGAAGAATGGGGATTTGCGGAGATAGACATCGGGATTTTCCAGCGGCGAAGCGCCGAAATAGTAGTTATCGAAGGCGGCGCCGAAACGGCAGTTGCCCCAGTCGCTGAACCATTCCACGTCCCCGGCTCCGGCGGACGCCACTTTGTATCGCGTGGTCGTCACCGTGAGCGCCGTAGTCAAGATGGCGCCATTGCTCCAGCCCATCACTCCCAGGCGATCGGGATCGACCAATCCGCGCGCGATCAGCGAGTCGACGCCTTTCTCGATATCCACGATTTCCAGATCGTAGTAGTTTCCTTCGCCGATGGATTCCACCCACTCTAGACCATAATCCGAACTGCCGTGATAATTGGGTTTGAAGACGAACGCTCCTCGTTGCGCCATCAGGTGATGGGGATAGGCCCATCGGTCGCTCCACCGATCCATGTCCGCGCCCGCCGGGCCACCATGAATCATCACCACCAGCGGGTACTTCTTTCCTGGCTGATAATCGAGCGGATAATAGAGGAGCCCTTCCACCTCTTCATCTCGGGCCCCTTTCCAGTGAACGATTTCCACGCGCGCCGTTTTTCGCTGCTTGAACTGCGGATTGAGGTCGGTGAGTTGAACCGGCTCGGCGATGCGCGCGCCATCCAGGCTGGCCCGGTACCATTGCGTGGGCGTGTTGGCCGTCGAGTAGTGATAGACGATGGTGTGTCCGTCCCGGCTCACCCGGAGGCCAAAGATGTGCCCTTGATGCTCGCTCTCCATCCACGTTCGCGTCCAGCGGCCATCGGCCTGGCGGGCGTAGCGGGCGAGCTTCGGTCGCACGCCATTGGCGAGCAATGCGACGAATCCATCGGGAGTGACATCGAAATCCAGTGTGATACCATTCTCCCACTGAAGATCGACTTGCGTGACGGTGCCGCTGGCCAGATCGTAGTAGTACATGAGCGAGATGGTGGCCATCAGATAGCGCGGATGATGGGTGAAGGCGCTGCGCACATAAAATCCTTTCCCGTCGCGCGCCCAACGAATCCGCTCGGGATGGATCTTCCCTTCGGTGAACAACTGTTTCCGTTCGCCCGTCTGCAGGTCGTAGAGCCAGGTCGCCGGTTTGATCTGCTGGTCGTAGACGAAGCGCAAGCTGCGATTATGAATGGTCACCGCGTAGCGTCCATCGGGGGAGAGGGCGAATTGTTGAATCCAATCATCGTTCTCGGTGAGTCGGGTCACCTGCTTGGATTTGACATCGATCTTGAACAGGCGGACGGGCGGCTCGTGAACTTCGTCTTCGACGACGATGGAGGTGTCTTTCTTTTCTTTGAGCGTGCGCTCATAGAGGGTGGGATCTTCTTGAGCGGCGAAGATGATGGTCTGGGCATCGGCCCATTCCAGGCTGCGGACGGCTCGTTCGGAGTGGGTCAACGGCCACGGTTCGCCGCCGAAGGGATTGATGAGCCAGATTTGCGGACGCGGTTTGCCGTCCCCACCGCCCTGGGCTTTTCCTTTGGGCAAGGGACGCGTGCTGATGAAGGCGATCAGTTCGCCATCGGGCGACCAGCGCGGGTTCGACTCATTGCTCTGGCCGCGAGTGAGTTGAATCTCTTTCTTCTCCGTCAGGCTGGAGAGCATGAGGTGGGAGACGCGTTCGTTCTTTTCCTTGTCGCCGGCCGTTTTCACCCAGACGACCCAGCGGCCATCGGGTGAGATCTCGAATTGGCTGGCCGATTCGCTCATGATGAGATCGTCGATGGTCCATTCTTTCACCTCCTGTTCGGCCGCGGGTTGCTGAACGGGACGCGCCCGACCGGTCGACCAGGCGCTCGCGATCATGAGCGTGAGAAGAGCGATCACCATGGGGAAGAAGAGTCCTTTTCTCATATCGCCTCCTTGAGCTGTGGTGGTGTTTCAGTTCAGTCATTCTACGCGCGCCGCCGGGGATTGATCAAGTGAAGAGTCCGCGTGCCGCGCGTTCACGGCGAGGCGAGTTCCGGGGCTTTCGAGGTGGTGGGTGACCGGTTGACGAGCCGGCAACGTCACCGTCCCCCGGAGGCGAGCTCCGGGGCATGGAAGGAAGCCCCGCGTCGGTAGTCCTCACCGAGGAAGCCCCACCGCTTGCCGGTGGGGAGGGATCAGTTGGGAGTTCGCCACCGGCGGCTCATCCTCACCGAGGAAGCCCCGCGGCTGGTACGCGGGGAGGAGTC